>CAZLCF010000033.1:0-17507 GCA_964557905.1 uncultured Rikenellaceae bacterium
TTTATCGAGAAGAATTACCGCACCCTGACCGGCAGGGATAACAGGGCTATTGCAGGATTATCAATGGGAGGAGCGCATACACAAACAATTACCAACAATAATCCCGGTATGTTCAGTTATATCGGCGTATATAGCATGGGTATCATGAGCTTCGGTCCCCAGAACCAGGATGCAGCCAAAATAGAAGCAGAAAGAATTGCTAAGCTTGAAGTATTAAAGAACAGCGGCTACAAGCTGTACTGGATAGCCTGCGGCAAGGACGACTTTGTGTATAAAGGAGTCGTAACCCTACGTGAAACCCTTGACAAGCTTAACTTCAAATACATATACCGTGAAAGCACAGGTGGTCATACCTGGGCTAACTGGAGGATCTATCTTTCGGAATTTGCTCCGATGCTGTTTAAATAGACTGAAATTCAATTACATACCTTAACTTAAAATAAATGAACTTAAACCCTGATAATATTCACGAGATGAAGAAAAGTATATTAATGTTGTTTTGCCTGTCCTGTTTAGCAACGGGGCTGGCACAGGATACATCATCCTGGTTCATGGTTAATGAGGTTGGAAATAAGATATGGCAGATCGGTGATCACGGGGCCGATAATATCTATCTGGTTGAAGGCAGCGACAGTGCAATGCTCATAGATAATGGCCTGGGAACCGCAGACCTTGTATCATTAATTAAAAAGCTTACTTCGAAACCTGTGATTGTAGTAATTACACATGGACATCCTGATCATGCAGGATCAAATTACCAGTTTGAAAAAGTTTACATTCATGCTGCGGATGCGGCGGCAGCAAAGGAACTAAACCGGACGGAAGCAAGAGCAGGATCATCGAAAACCATGCAGCAGGGGAATGTCCCCGCTGAGAGTGAACTGTATAAAGGGCAGCCGTTTGATACAAAGCTTATCCCTGTTTCTGACGGGGACATTTTCAATCTCGGCGGCCGCAGGATACAGGTTATGGAAACCCCCGGGCATACACCCGGAGGCATCTGTCTGCTGGATATTGAGAACAAGATCCTTTTCACTGGAGATAACAATAACGTCCTGGTCTGGTTGTTCCTGGGTAACTGCCTGCCTTTGCACAAATACCTGGAAACGCTTGAAAAACAAAAAGCAAGAGTCGCTGAGTTCACAACACTTATGCCCGGTCATGGGGTACCAATTCCCTCAGATTTTATCAATGACCAGATTGCCTGTGTCAAGAGTATCCTGGATGGTACCTGTGAAGCAAAGGAATACAAATCGTTTGCGGGAAATTCCATGGTGTGTACATTTGGCCGTGCAAGCGTTGCGTTCAATCCGGATAATTTGTAATAATTTCGTTTCTTCATAAATTGCCCTTAATAAAAAGGCTTCCACATAAACCGGGAGCCTTCTTTTTTATGAAGATCACTTTCTTCTCATTTTCTCCCCCTCTCCCTTTCTCTCCCTCATTCTTATTTCAATTCCTGTTCTGCGTGCACGATATTCCATCCGTCAATTGCCAGTACAGGAGCTTCACCATTAAGATCCTTTTCACTGAATTCAACTTTCACCTCACGCTTTTCTCCCGGAAGAAGTGAGAAATAATTATCATCCCAGAAGACCGGCAATACAAGATCTTTCGAATTCTGCATTATGATCTTTGGATTGACAAAGAATGCCAGTGAAGCCGTCGGGTTTTCTATGTCAACCGTCAAGGTGTATTTACCGTTTTCTTTCTGAAGCGCTGAAGCAGAATAGTTGAGCTTCACCTTCGGGAGCCTGTTTAAGGCAGTAAAGTTGGCCTTCTCATCGCCCCTGCCCGACAGCCAGTAGAAATTCGATGAGATCTCTTTGCCTGTATTATCCAGTAATAACAGTTTCAGGAATGAAACAGGAGCTTTCGGAGGCTCGAGCTGAATGACCTTCTTGCTGTCATCCGACTTCACGTCCGCTATTATCTCTTTTGAAAGAACCTCCTTAAGATTGAAATCATATAATTTAGCAATTGCTTTTAATCCGTCGAAATGCACATAGTTACCGTTTACTATTCTGATTGAGTGGTCATCATAGGAGTACTGGATATGCAGGTTCTCGGTTGCTTTTCTTGCGCCGTAGAAGGAGCCGTTGGGAGCGAAGAAATAGTCATAGAACTGCCAGTAGAGAGATGGCCATGCAGAGTTGTACATCCAGTAAATTATACCGCTCGACTTATATTTATTTCCTGCATATGCTTCAAACATGGCTCTTGTAGCCTCATATTGAAGCACCTGCGACTTCATGCTGTATTCTTCCACACCTGAAGGTTTACCGTATCGTGAATAAAGCGCTTCCCTGGCAAAAGGGTAGAATGCCTTATGCAGACGGAGATCCCATGAGCGGCTCATAGGCCAGAGATCTTCTTCCGGCATCATCTTCCTCATGGTTTCCATAGGAGGTATCTGCTCCCCTGACGGACCGGCCTCGGTGTTGAACTCCAGCTTGGTGTACCAGTAGGAGGGAGGGAAATAGGCATATACTTCCGGCCATGGTCCCATCCAGACACCTGTATTTCCCGAAACTACACTGGAATCATTTGTTGCTGATGCCAGCCACGGTCTAGTACCGTCAAGGTCATTTAGAATCTGGACATACATCTTCTCAACTTCCGGGGAAGGAATGTTATCGCTTCCTATAAGCCAGTCAAAAACTGAGGGATGGTTTCTTAGGCGGATCACCTGGTCCATCAGGCTTTTCTGGGCTATGGTTTCCACGTGTGAGTTCCATTTTTCCCACTCCTCCCACGAGCTGCAGCAGCACCATCCAACCATCAACATTATGCCCTCTTCATCGCATTTTTCAAATATATAATCAGGTCCGCGCGGAGCCTCCATTCGCAATGCGTTAAGACCCATATGTTTTGCATATTGAATATCAGTGTCGATGCGTTCTTTTGACGGACGCAGCATCATGTCCTCGACGTATCCGCCACCCCTGATGACAATATTCTGTCCGTTTATCTGGAAGACCCTTGTGGGCTTTCTCCTGAAATTATTCATCCATGAACTTACCTCGCGGATCCCAAAACGGATCTTCTCCGAATCCGATATACTGCCCCCGGTTTCAAAAGCAAGTTCAAGATCGTACAGGTTTTGAGGACCGACAGTATGCGGCCACCAGAGTCTTGGGCCTGCTATTACGAGCTGGCCGAATTCTTCAGGATCCATCTTCACAAACCTGGTCTCACCGGGAGAGAGTGTGACCTTCTTTTCAAAGGTTATCTCTTCTATTTTGCCCTTAAGGACACCCTTTACTTTCTTGTCCGAGGCATTGACAAGCTCGGTGGTTATTGTCAGCTTTGCTGTATCTGTGGAGGGCAGGTTCAGCTTCGTCTTTACGAAAGGCTTTTCTATTGCCACTGGTCCGGTAGAGAGGAGAGATACATCATACCAGATACCCATTCCCCTGTCGGGAGGCGTAGGGTTCCAGTCCACCCATGTTATGGTGAGGTCAAGTCCTCTCGGGGGAAATATCTCCAGCGCCAGGCAGTTCTCCTTTCCGGGCTGAGCATATTCTGTAATGTTCAGGTTATAAAGGCGATAGGCACCTTCAATTGCGATCGTATCAGCGATCAGGTTACCGTTCAGCCACACGTTTGCCTTATAGTTTATGCTGTGAAATTTCAGCCATGTGGTCATCCCTTCAAAACCTTCAGGTAAAGTGAATACTGTCCTGTACCACCACGCTGATCTGAATGGACTCCCTTCTGGTATCCCGGCTCCCCATTCGGTAAAATATCCAGGCAACGATTCAAAGTTTGTACCGTAATACGGATCGGGATAGACTTTGTTTTCCACCAGGGTCCCGAGTACTGTTGAAGGCACGGTTGCGGGATACCATTTTTCAGGCTGATAAGCCGGCATAGAGATCATTTTGCCATCTTCCTTAACCTCATTTGACGATTGAATGGCCCAATTGTCTTTTAATAGCATTTTCTCCTGCGGATTGATCTGACTTGTGCAAGAGAACAGAAAAATTCCAACAGTCATTATGATACAACACAGATTCTTTGTTTTCATATTATCATTTATTAATAAATGGAAGTTGCTGGTTACTTGTTGCTTGTTGCTGGTAATTTGAACATGAAGATTATGGTTATTTTTAAATATTTGAAGATAAAAATAAAATTCAATTAATAAACAATTAACAAGCAACCAGGAACCAGCAACCAACAACTAAAATTAATCAATTTGTTTCTGGTCCAGTACATCCTCCCTGTTGAACTCTGTAATAATCAGCTTCATCACCAGGATGAGACCTAACATGGCCGGTTTCTGGGCAATCTCTGTATAAGGGGATTGTGAAAAATACATGAATGCATATGGCAATACAGTTCCATTTAGCAGTATGTCATAAAGTACAGCCTTAAATTTTTTCCCGGAATGGTAAATATCAATTATGCTTACCATTGAAAAAAACCATAAGGAGCCAAAAGCCATAGCCCCTCCTATCGAGTGAGGCAAGTTAATCACATCACATGGCAGCATAAGCAGCAAATACCCCGTTCCGCAGATTTTGAAAAGAATTCTGTATAGTTGCCCGTTGAGATTATTGCTTATTTTGAAACAGATAATTGAACTTAAGAGACATCCCACTCCATATATGATAAATGATAATGTGTTTTCGTAGCCGCCGGGTGTTCGTATCATGCCAAGGTAGCTGTAGGCATAATCCCAGAAGCGGAACTTTTCTCCATAGGTAAGAGCACCAATGATAAAAATAATCACTGTGTTAGCCAGTAGTATATTCGCGAGATTATTGAGCCGGTGGTGGTTCACAATGTCAACAATATCTCCATTATGTTCCCTGTATAACAGCATTGTTCCCTGATTGAACCAGGTTTGAAAGTTATGAAACTCCGGAATGAAAATCAAGTTTATTTGACGGGGCATTGTCAAAGAGTGAAGATTGCCTGATCGGATAAATAATATTCATTTTTCCTTTTTCAAAGAAGAATATTAGTTAATTTTATTGTAGCTCAAAATTATCTTTTAAAGTCATAAATAGAAAATCCTGTCATGAAGTCATTTAAACATGTTTTTGTAGCAGTTTTTCTGTCTGTCATTCTTCATTCAGCTTTATCAGCCCAGCCCGAAGTTATGGCATGGGGCAATATTACCGGCATCAGGGTGGAAGGCCAGCTGATGGAATTTGAATCGAGCGTGAGAGTCGTAGAGAAAGGATGGCTCCATTACACATCGACCGGAAAGGAAAGGCAGCAGCCAAAATATGACAGGGACGGACTGAAACAAAATATTACCACAAGCATGAAGGAATTCAGGTTCGTCGAAGTTGTTGAAGATACAGGGAAGGAGCTCGCCACAGTTTCTGTAAAAACGACGGCTGTTGCCGATACAGTGGTAGAAGGAGTATTCTTTTGCATCGAGTTGCCAGATAAATATTATTCAGGGGCAAATGCACAGTTTATTAAAGGATCATCTGCCAGGAAATCAAAAACCAGTCTGTCAGAAATTACACCGGACAATAACCCTAAGCCTTTTAAAATTGCGGCCAGCGGAGTAGTAGTTACATCTCAGCAAAGGCAGCTTGAAATAAACTCTGATGCCGGAACAACTGTTTTTCTCAGGAAAGAAACCGGGAATTCAGGAGTAACAATTTATTTCAATCTTATGGGTCCCGAAATAAAGAATGGGCAGGGGCAGCAAAACAGCTTAACCTGCCGCTGATAGTGGCTGAAGGAAGTACAGACGCAGCGGCCTGGAATTACCCGGAAATATTTTCCGCGGAGAATATGCAGTTCATATTGTTAATAACGGGGCTGAACTGCAAGTTATAATAAAAGGCATCCCCCATGAAGTTTCATCTTTTGTCATATATATAATTGACCAGGCAAAGGGCATGGAGAAGGCAGGTGAAATACAGGTTGTTGACGAAGCTGCTGAATTCAAACTTCAGCCAGCCGGTTTTACAACGCTGATAAGCCAGTGAGAATGAAACATTATCTAAATACAATATTGCTATGAAAATGAAACCTTTTTTTGTAATGCCGGTTCTGATTGCATTATTGTGCATTCAGAATCTGACTGCTCAGGAAACCAGACCATGGTTCCAGGACGGACCATTTCGGTTTCCCAAACCCAATCACAAAGCCAAAACCCTGTCGCTGATAAAAGTTGAGGGGAATAAATTTGTCAATTCTGAAGGTAAAACTATCCTTTTCCGGGGACTCTCAATCTCTGATCCTGATAAGATTGAAAGGCAGGGACACTGGAACAAAGAGCATTTCGAAAAAGTAAAGGAGATGGGCGCTATGATCGTACGCATACCCGTGCACCCGGTAGCATGGCGTGAGAGGACACCTGAAAAATATATTGAACTCCTCGATCAGGCTGTGGAATGGTGTACCGACCTGGGAATGTATATTATAATCGACTGGCATTCCATCGGAAACCTGGGAATGGAGCTTTTCCAGAATCCGATGTACAATACATCCAAACCCGAAACATACCAGTTCTGGGGGACTATCGCTCAGCATTTCAGCGGGAACAATACAATTGCTTTCTATGAGCTGTTCAACGAGCCTACCATTTACAGGGGACAGCTTGGCTCCCTGCCCTGGTCGGAATGGAAACAGATCAATGAAAACATGATAAACCTGATCAGGGCTTTCGACAAGGAAACAATACCCCTTGTGGCAGGACTGGACTGGGCATACGACCTTTCGCCTTTGCACGATGATCCGATCAATGCTGAAGGAATAGGCTATGTGACACATCCTTATTCTAATAAGCGAAGCCAGCCCTGGGAGCCCAAATGGGAGGAAAACTTCGGCTTTGCTGCCTCTGAATATCCGGTAGTGGCGACGGAATTTGGTCTGATGGGATTCCAGGGAGAGTCAAAGGATGGCGATTACGGCAACAGGATAATCGGTTACCTTGAGGGGAGAGGGATAAGCTGGATGTGCTGGGTATTCGATCCCGAATGGGGTCCGCCCATGTTGAAGTCATGGGATTACACTCTGACCGATGGCGGCTCATTCTTTAAAAGAGCTTTGCATGGCGAATTGAATGTGCAAAAGAAGTAAGTTATTATAAATGAGCATGTTATGAAGAGATTATATCCATTATTGCTATTTTTATTAACGGTTTTTACTGCATCGTGCAATGATCAATCGAAAGATTATCTTGAACCTGTAAATCCGAATGCATCACAAAAAGCAAAAAACCTCTATTATTTTATTCAGGATATCCAGGGCAAATATACCTTGTCGGGTCAGCATAATTTTTGCGGAAAGAGATCGGAATATACGGATCAGCTGGAGAAGCTGACCGGTAAAAAGGCCATCATCTGGGGCTCCGATTTCAGCTTTTGTGTGGAAGGGGAAGATGCCATGCGTTACCAGCATTGTGGCCCGGCCAATCTGCCTGCATTCTCAATAGATGCATTCAGAAAAAGGGCAGATACAACAGGTGGGATTCCTGTTCAGCAGCCTGAATTTCTGGACATAACCCTTGACGATGCACGCACCGTGATGATCGATGAAATTAAGAAGAGCTATGCCGAGGGACATATCATAACTCTTATGTGGCATGGATGTTATCCGACCGAAGGTGATTGCTGCAATGGTTCCTCCATCTGGGCAATGGAAAACCGTCCTTCTGCCGAAGAATGGGATCAGCTTGTGACAGAAGGGACGGAGCTGAATAAAGCATGGAAGGAGAACGCCGATAAGATCGCCGGTTACCTGAAACAACTGCAGGATGCTGACATACCTGTTTTATGGAGGCCTTATCATGAGATGAATGGTGTCTGGTTCTGGTGGTGTAATCACAGGGGTGACCAGGGATTCAGGCGCCTTTGGATAATGATGTATGATTATTTCACGAACCACCATAAGCTGAACAACCTGATCTGGGTATGGAACACTAATGCACCGCGCGACATTCCCAATGACGAGGCCTGGCCCTATGAGTGGTTTTATCCCGGAGATGAGTATGTGGACATACTGGCAGCTGATGTGTACAGGAAGGACTATAAGCAATCCCATCACGACGATCTTGCAGCCCTGGGCAAAGGCAAACCAATTGCACTTGGCGAAGTAGGAGAAATACCAACCACAGAGATTCTGCAGCAGCAGCCTCAATGGACCTGGTATATGCCATGGGGCTGGATACTTTTTATGGCTAATAAACCTGATGAGATAAAAAATCTGATGAACTCGGAGAAGGTACTTACCCTCGATGAAATTGAAACAGACAAAAAAGGCCGGTATTCATTAAAAACGCTTTAAGTATAAACATTTAATACTTCATAACCATGAACAGACTTATTATAACAGGTACTTTGTTCCTTCTGATTTTATCTTCATGTCATAATATTGACAAAAAATCATCAAAAACCGATTTATTGCCTGTTGCAGATGAAATGGAAAAACTCCTCATGGAAAACATGATGCCGGTATGGTACCCGAGGGTAATTGATAAAGAGTATGGAGGTTACCTGAGTGATTTCAATTATAAATGGGAAATGTCGGACCAGCAGGACAAAATGATAGTAACCCAGGCAAGGCATGTATGGACATGCTCAAAGATGAAGGCATTCACCGGGGATGATATATATCTTGAATATGCCAGGCATGGATATCAGTTTCTCAGGGATGTAATGTGGGACAAGGAGTTCGGTGGCTTCTTTAACCTTGTAACCAGGGAGGGGAAACCAATTAATGAGGGTAATAATCCGCGGATCCAGAAAAATGCCTATGGCAATGCATTTGCTATTTATGCGCTGGCAGCATATTACAGGGAGAGCAGAGATCCTGAAGCACTGGATCTGGCAAAAAAGGCATTCAGCTGGCTTGAAAAAGGAAGTCATGATGCTCTTTACGGAGGATATTTTCAATTCCTTGATCAGGACGGATCTCCCATAAAGAGCGGGATGCGCTTTATTCCTCCAAAAGATCAGAACAGTTCCATACACCTTATGGAGGCACTCACTGAATTATACCAGGTATGGCCCGATGAACTGGTGCGCAAACGCCTTGATGAAATGTTTCATCTTATTCGTGATGTCATAGTTCAGGATAGAGGAAATCTTCAATTATACCTGACTGAAAATCTTACCCCGGTATCATTGAAGGATTCATCAAAAGAGGTGCATCAAAAACTTTATTTTCTCGATCATATGTCATTCGGGCACGATGTGGAAACTGCCTACCTGCTGATGGAAGCCGCTGAAGCACTGAAATTTGAAGATGACAGGACCCCGCAAGTATGTAAAAAAATGGTTGATAATGCCATGAACTTCGGATGGGATACCACAAGCGCAGGAGTTTATGATGCTGGATATTTTTATAAAAACGAAAATGACGTCACAATTTTACGCAATACAAAAAACTGGTGGGCACAGGCTGAAACGCTGAATACTCTATTAATTTTTTCGGAGCTTTATCCTGATGATCCCCTGAATTACGGGAAAAGATTCCTGGATCAATGGAAATTCATCAAGGATTATCTGGTTGACTGGGAATACGGGGAGTGGTATCCGAGTTCCATTGATAAAGAGCCAAGTGCAAAGGAAGACAAGAAGGCTCAGATATGGAAAGGCAATTATCACACTGCCAGGTCATTGATGAACTGCATTAACCGGATCAAACAGACAGGGAAGGAATAAAGCTCAGCTCATCCGCCACGTAATTTCTTGAGCTCATTGAAGTGATCCTTCCCCATTATTATCAGTGAGGCAAAGATAATAGTCATTCAATGAGATCAGGTATACAGCAGGCAATTGATTATGCAAGGATATTAGAAAACTAAATCACTTTTTTTGTTCCTTTTTACCTATCGGGACAGTAATTCCCAAAAAAGGTATTGCAATAAAAGTGTCCAGTTCAGCACCAATTGGAACCCACAAACTGTAATCAAGACCAATATTACGAATTATGCTGCGTCCACCCAGCGAGATTAGCACAACTGTTTCTCCATCGATAGAAATTATATAATTTTCTGTAATAAAATAGCCTCTAGGACCACCCCTGATCATTGTACTGATGTTAATAACGGGGACTTTAAGCCAATTATCGTCTGCAAATCCGTAAGCTAATCCGAAACTAATGTTTTTATCACGCGATCCCAAAGTTGTTGTACCATATAAGAGTCCGAATAAGCCAGCGCTTTCACCAATGATGGTCCCCAAAAATGCTCCCGTTCCGATGTTAAATTTATTTTCAACCACGGGTATTGAAAATTTCGGAACAATCCATAAAGGGGTAGGTGCACCGGCAAAAAGGAACAATGGTAACATTCCTGCACCCATTGAAAAATTTTTTGTCAATCCAAAGGAGAACTGATTGTACAGGATCCATATATTCTGGTAATAGGATGAACCTTCTTCAAGACCATAACCATTAGGAGCCCAAAAATAGCGTGATGACTGAGGATTAGGAAGCCAGAATTCATTGCCAACTTTCTTAACCTCCTTTAATTCGGTCTTTGATTTTATATTATTCTGCGGGATTTTGATTTCACCAAGACTTTCTGTCTTTAATACTAAAGTCAATGAATCTTCGTCAATTACGGAACCTATAAAGATATTGCCATCTTTTGTTTCGATTCTAAAAGTTTTGGTCGAATCAGGTAAATTTTGTCCATAACATGTCAGGTTTTGGAACATGACAAGAATAAAAAAAACAAAGACAATTTGCTTTTTCATGTCACATAATTTTGATTATTGATGAAAAGTTATACCAATATAAAACCAAAGTCAAATAAATCTTTTCAAATGTAAGCCAGAAGATTAACAGCTATTTTTGCTATTATCACTTCATGATTTATGATATGAAGATTTATTATTCCCCTGCCTGTTCTCTTCATAGTTTTTATTGCGGGTTTGAATGCTTACTCAGCTCATCCGCCACGTAATTTCTTGAGCTCATTGAAGTGATCCATACCCATCTTTTCAATCTCAATACGCTTTTTCTGCCGGTATGCTTCAAACTCAGTTTTAATCTCATCAAGGTCCTTCTTTGTCCTGAGCATTACTACCAGGTTCCTTTTAAAAACAAGGAATCCCAGGCCAAGAAGGAAAAGCAGGGCGACCACAATAATCCACATAACGGAATTGTAAGCTGCCTTATTGAGATTCATTCCAAGAACCCTGATACCATCTTTTGTCCTGATGGCCTCATCAAGCCGTGTATCCATATCAGTAAGAACGATAGTAAGTGAATCAATTCGTGCGATGAGGTTTTTATTCATCCCGGCTAATATGCTTACCTGGCTTTTAACTTTGATGAGAGAATCAATTGCATTCTTCTTTATCAGCTGGAACATGTCCTCGCGTATGGCGCGGTAATTCTCATATATCCTTGTCTTCTCATCAAGGTAGTTCATCTGTTCCCTGAGGGTTCCCTTCTCAAGTATCTCAGGTATGGCAGTCTGACTTATACCTCTGGTCATACCTGCCACTATAAATACAATTGTAAATGCAAATCTTACAGCTGTTTTAATCATTTCTGTCACAGATTAGATAAAGAAAAAGCAATCTCCGATAAGTTTGTAACGAAATATAGGATAAATTATTATGAATAGAAAGCTATAGTATAAATAACAACTTCTCTTATTATGCTATATGTTCACTTAACAATGATACCCGCTGATACCGAAGTTAATCCATCACTTCCTGAGAGGTATATAAGGAATAAAATATTACTGGGGTTTTGTACTGAGCTTCAGGCATATCTTCGGGCAAAGTGGCTCCGGTCATTGGATTAATGCTCCAGCCACCCTTATCAGAATAGCATGTTGTCATAAGGCTGCCCATAATATCTATTTCCTGTTTCATGCCTTTGCCATTCAGCGTGGTAGTTTTAACTGCGGCCTGCGTACCCATTACATCCATGATGCTTTCGGTATAGATTGAAGTGATTTTATTTAATGTATCTTTTCCGCCGATTGCCTGGACATATTTACCGATTATTTCATCAGCGGTTTGTGCTGATACTGCGACTGCACAAAATAGTGCTATAAGTGCAAGTGCAAAAGATTTGTAGGTTTTCATTCTTTATTAATTAACTGGTTATTAAAAATATTTATTCATATAATAATCTTTCATTTTTGTATTATTCAAGGAAGGTAAACTCTGCTCAGGGTTTGGCAAATATAGCATTATCAATGGATTGGTTCTGAGTTATTGCTTATAAAATTTACCTTTGGTATTATTAAGAAGCTTGACGAGCGCAGAAGCATATGACCTCATCGTTCACCATTTCTTTATATATTTGATAAGGTAAAATATAACAAAGCCCTGAAGAAAGGCGCCGTGTTAGCTTATCTTACCTGATTCACAATAACTATTGTCAAAAATTATGATAAAGAACTTCAAATCCGGTTTATTGCAGGTAACTATCTTATCCATAGTGTTTCTTGCGTTTGCAATTCCAGCCTATGCTGCAGCTCTCGTTGAAAACCTCTTGGTGGAATATTCCAAGACCCCGATTGGTATGGACGTAAAAAACCCTCGGTTCAGCTGGCAGATGGTAACGCAGGCCAACGAGCGAGGTTATATGCAAACCGCTTACCAGATTGTTGTAAAAGATCCGGATGGAACAATTATATGGGACACCAAAAAAGTGCCGGGTAATTCATCAATAGGCATTGTATATTCCGGAGATCCTTTAAAGGCAACCACCCGCTATACTTGGACGGTTACTGTCTGGGATCAGACCGGAAAGTCTGCTGCGAATACTTCATGGTTTGAAACAGGACTGATGGATCCTGATCCCGGATTGTCAGCCTGGGATGGGGCAAAATGGATCGGCGGAGGTTCCGAAGACCTGGTGCTTCAATCTCACTTCCTGTCGGTCTTTAAAGTCAAATATAACTTGAAGCTGGACCGCGAATCAAACAGTAAGAAAGCGGCGTTTATTCTTGGTGCAAATGACAGCCGGCTGCTTGACAAAAACAAGAACATCTATAACATTGAATCAAAGCACAATGGGAGCTATATTAAATTTGAACTTGATATAACATACGTTGATAGTTCTGAAACAGGCCTGGCAAAACTTAATATATACCGGGTTGGCTATCATCCCGATGATGTTGCAGATAAGCCTTTGTTCAGCGCCACCGTTCCTCAAAAAATAATAAATGATAAAAACAAATATGGACCTCATATTTTCTTTATTGATAACGTCTTCGGAGCACTTACTCTGTTCGTCGATAACAGGGATATCAATAACAGGTTGTCTGCAACCAGGGTGAGTCAGACCGCTGGAAGGCGCGGTGGTATAAACCTGAACCCTGTCGGCCAGAGCAGCGATTATATAGCTTTCCCCTTGCTGGCTGATATCGGATTCTCAGTTGATCCTGGCCAGAAAGCGAGCTTTTCAGAAGTTGCCGTTATGAATTATCGTGAGCCGTCAAATAAGCTGTTCAGTGAAGACCTGAATTCGCCTGACTATAAGGGAATCTTCAAAGGTTTTATGAATGACGGGAAATCAGGTTTTTCTTTAAATAATGGAGCATATGTTCTTAATGGCGACAACAGTGGAACTTTAATCGTAGCTGATCCAAGCCGCAATTCCATGCCCATGCTGAGAACCGAATTCTCTGCATCAGGTAAAGAAATTAAAACTGCAAGGCTTTATGTAACTGCCAGGGGTATTTATGAAATGTACCTGAATGGTAAAAGGGTAGGGGAAGATTATTTTAATCCCGGCCTTACTCAATACAATATTACTCATATGTACCAGACCTATGATGTTACTCCCCTGATCATTCCGGGAAGTAAAAATGCAATAGGAGCGTGGCTTGGCGAGGGATGGTGGAGCGGTAACATCACATTTACAGGGAGCAACTGGAACTTTTTCGGTGACCGGCAATCGTTGCTTGCAAAACTGGTAATTACCTATGCTGATGGTTCAACAATGGTAATAACCACCAATGACCGCGATTGGAAATTTTATAATAATGGGCCAATCGTTTATGGCAGCTTTTTTCAGGGGGAATTGTATGATGCCACCAGAGAAACCTCTGTTAATGGATGGAATACAGCAGGTTATGATGACAGCGAATGGACAAAGGCAGTTGAAATCCCGCTCCTCGGGACCGCGTATGCCGGTACTTCAACAGGCTTTGACGGGACAAAAAGCAATTTCAGCTTTGATAAAATGTCCCTGATCGGGCAAATTGGCGAAAATGCAGGTATTGTTAAGGTATTAACAGCAGTTAAGGTTGAAGAGATCCGTCCGGGTGTGTTTGTTTATGACATGGGACAAAATATGGTTGGCATTCCTCAGATAAGGATCATCGATGGGGAACCGGGAACAAAAATTACTCTACGTTATGCCGAAGTGAAATATCCTGATCTGCCGGAATCTGGAAATAATGTCGGGATGATCATGATTGAAAATATCCGTGCGGCTTTGGCACAGGACATTTATATTATGAAAGGTGGAGACGATTTAATACAACCGCAGTTCACTTTTCACGGCTACCGCTTTCTTGAGATAACAGGTATTGACAAGCCGTTGCCCATCGAATCAGTCAAAGGGCTGGTGATCAGCTCTGTTCATGTATTAGCATCAAAATACGAAACATCTGATCCAAAAGTCAACAGGCTCTGGCAAAATATTGTATGGTCCACACTGGGTAATTTCCTGTCTATCCCCACTGATTGCCCGCAGCGCAATGAGCGCATGGGATGGTCCGGCGATTTATCAGTGTTCTCGCGTACATCTACCTATGTTTCCGATGCAGATCAGTTTTTAACCCGCCACATGATAGCAATGCGTGACCTTCAAATGCCTTCAGGGAAATTCACTGATACAGCTCCTGTTGTTGGCGCTTTTGGCGGTCTCCTCTGGGGCAGCGCTGGTATGACAGTTCCCTGGGAGGTGTATCTGCAATATGGCGATGTTGGCTTGCTGGAAGAACATTATGATGCCATGACTGCTTATATGGACTACCTGGGAACAACGATAAACAAAAATACGGGTCTCAGTTCAGAAAGTCAGCTGGGCGACTGGCTCGGCCCGCAAACCAACCAGGTTGGAACCCAGCTGATAGTGACAGCCTACCATATCTTCGACTTGGAGATTATGGTAAGGACAGCTGAGATCCTCAATAAAAGCGCCGATGCTGAGAAATACCGGAAAATGTATGATGAGCGTAAGGAATTCTTCAACCGGACTTTTGTAAATACAGATAAGAAAACCCTTCAGGGACCTAATGGAAAGCTGTCTGACACTCAGACATCTTATGCCGTCGGCCTGGCATTAGGCGCCTTTAATGAGGAAAACATTCCTTACATGGTAAAAAACCTTGCTGAAACTGTAAAACGTGAAAACAAGGACGATGGGGGAGTAGTTCGTCCAGCCTGGTCTCTCATGACAGGATTTATAGGTACGGCATGGATCAGCAAAGCCCTTTCCGACAATGGCCACAGCGAGCTGGCTTACAGGATACTGCAAAACAATAAGTATCCTTCCTGGCTTTATGCAATAGACCAGGGTGCCACAACTATCTGGGAGCGGCTGAATGGATATACTATCGAAAACGGATTTGGAGGTAACAACAGCATGAATTCCTTTAACCACTATTCCTTTGGAGCCGTCGGTCAGTGGATGATGGCTTATTCCCTGGGGATCCAGCGTGATGAACCTGGTTTCAGAAAATTCATTCTTCAGCCTGAACCGGATCCGACTGGTCAGATGACCTGGGCAAAGGGCTGGTATGATTCCATGTATGGCAGGATCGTCAGCGGATGGAATGTAGAAAATAACATTCTTACCTATACTGCAACCGTACCAGCAAATACAACTGCCACGCTTTACCTTCCGGCAGCATCGGCCGATCAGGTGAAAGAGAATGGCAAACCGATAAAAAGATCAAAGGGAGTCACATTTATAAAATATGAATCAGGTAAAGCAGTTTATGAGCTGAAATCAGGAAGCTATAGGTTTACCTCTGCTCAATAAGTGCAATGGTAAAAATTTATGCTTTGCCTCTATTACCTTACAGGGATATTTAAAATCAGGAGGAGGGACAAAGGTCTATTTGTTAATAACCGATTGTTTATAAAACACTATTATTATGAAAGACAGAATGATAATCTTTATTGCTGTCACATCATTATTCATGGTTTCATGCTCGGTAAGAGATCAGCAAATTGTTACGTCAAACGACACAATTCTTTACAGTGATACTATCCAGTATCACCCTGTGCGTATCAGCAGGAGCGACGGATCCATTCTTCCATGGTTCTCTGGCAACAGTGGAGAGTCGTATGATACTGTTCTTATGCTGGTCTGGAATTTCTGGAAGAACATGGAGACAGATTCCAACGGATTAAAGTACTATATGAATCACCAGGTTTGGAAACCGGAGCATGATATGCGCGGACTGGGAGGAGACCAGATAAATATGGCTCTCTCATCGTGGAGTCTTCTTTATGCCTACACGGGTTATCCGGAAATTATAGAAAACATGCGCTATCTTGCGGATACATATCTTGAACGGTCATTATCATCCCGGGATGACAAGTGGCCTTTCCTGCCTTATCCTTATAACACGGATATCCATTCCGGAATATATGATGGTGATATGCGTAACGGAAAAGGCATAATCCAGCCCGACAAGGCAGGAAGCTTCGGATTCGAACTGGTTGACCTTTACAGGATAACAGGAGAAAGAAAATATCTTGATGCTGCTATACACATTGCAGTAACCCTGGCAAAACATGTTCAACCAGGCGACGCTGACAGATCACCGCTTCCCTTCAGGGTGAATGCAAAGACCGGAGAAGCAGGACTGCTCTTCAACAATAACGGTTCAGGAAATGCAGTCGAATCAGCATTATACACCTCGAACTGGACCGGCACTATGAGACTCTTCGAATCTTTACAGGAACTTGATAAGGATCACAGTGATGTTTACAGGAAGGCCTTCATTGTCTTCTATGAATGGATGAAGAACTATCCGATTAAAATTAATAAATGGGGTCCCTTCTTTGAGGATATCCCTGGCTGGAGCGATACCCAGACAAATGCCATCAGCTTTGCCATGTTCATTTTGGATCACAGGGATCTATTCCCGTCATGGAGGAAGGATGTGAGAGGCATAATTGACTGGACATACAGGGAACTGGGGAATCATGAATATGAAAAATACAAGGTGACTGTTATGAATGAACAGACAGTATACAGAGTACCCGGCAACAGCCATTCTTCGCGGCAAGCTTCTGTGGAATTGATGTATACTGAATTATCAGGTGACACAACCTTTGCTTTAAACGCTGTTAGAATCCTCAACTGGGCAACCTATACCGTCGCTGCCGACGGACGTAACAGGTATATCCGAGACGACATCTGGCTCACAGATGGTTATGGAGATTATGTCCGCCACTATATCCGGGCTATGGCCGCAATGCCTGAGCTGGCACCTGCCGGGGAAAACCATATCCTGGGAAGCACATCGGTCATATCTTCCGTAAATTATTCTGAAGGAGCAATCGCGTACAGAACATTCGATGAAAGATCAT
>CAZLCF010000034.1:0-17497 GCA_964557905.1 uncultured Rikenellaceae bacterium
AATTTCAAAATCGTCGACTCCCTTGCTGCACGACATATTGCACCCTATCCAGCAGCCATCAGGGATATTCTGGGTGAAGTTTCTCTTCCATACCGAAGAATCGATCTTATATGCATCGGGATGACTGCCAAATTTATAATTATGCACCGGGAGAAGATCGTGGTCATTCATAATTTCCATCAGGTGTGCCGTACCTGCCTGGCGCATCTGGCTTTGTTTATCATCAAGATCTCGCATCTCTTTGTTGAATCTCCTGCCCCTCTCCATAATCGCCTCAAGATCAACAACATTATTAAGGTTCCCCTTTACTCCGGGAATTTTACATACCAGGGCTTTGATCTTCTTATTACGGAAAACAGTCCCTATTCCTCCCCTTCCGGCCTGCTTCATACGGACTTTTTTACGCTTGGAATCATAAAAGCTGAAGTTGAGCATCCCGATAAGAGAATGTTCTGCCGCCGATCCTGAAGAAACAACCCCGATATTCTTCTTTTCATTATCATTATCGGCAAACATCTCTGTAAGCTGTTCTGCCAGGAGATGACTGTCTATGGCTTCTGCAGGAGCCTCAAATATCTCCACTTTGTGGTTTATGCCATCAATAAATACTATTACATCCCGTTGAGCTTTTCCCTGCATCTCCAGGGCATCAAATCCAGAGAACTTAAGGAAAGGACCAAAAAAACCTCCCACATTACTGTCTATAACCGAGCCGGTTTGTGGTGACAAACTTACTACAAGCGATTTACCGGATCCGGAATACTGGGTTATGCCGCCAATCGGGCCAGATGATATAATTATCTCATTATCAGAACTATCCCAGGGAGTATCAGGTTTCGTGGCATCCCACAGAAGCCTGAGACCATATCCTTTCCCCCCTATAAATTTTTCCTTCATTACGAGAGGAACATCTTTCTCCCTTATTTCAGTAGTACCAACATTTATATAGAGGATCTTGTCTGTATAGCCTTTGCTCAGGGGAGTCCATTTGTATTTCCACTCCTTCAAAAGCTTATGCTGTGCTTTGATTGCCGCAATATCCATTTAGTTAAAATTTATATGTCAAAGTTAGAAAATTTTGAGATGGTTCAGTATGATATAAGTCAGTAAGTTATCCCTTTCTCAAGCCATTTGAATTCAATACATGATTTACATGTTGTATATTTGTACTTGAATCATTCAGGATCTGTTTAAATGAGGTTTTCGGAAATTGAATCACATCTTCGTAAATTCCGCGTAGGGGTAGCAGGGGCGGGTGGGCTCGGATCAAACTGTGCTGTTGCCCTTGCCAGATGCGGAGTAGGGACATTGGTCTTAGCTGATTTTGATGTGATAGAACCGGCAAACCTGAACCGGCAGTACTATTTTGCTGATCAGACAGGAATGCTGAAGACAGATGCACTTAAAGAAAATATCTCGCGCATTAATCCGGCCATAAGTGTAATTACTCACTCTGTGACATTGGATGTATCGAATATTCCTGGGGTTTTTGCCGGATGTGATGTCATTGTTGAAGCTTTCGACACAGACGAAATGAAGGAGATGCTCATTGAAACAGTCCAGGTAAAAATGCCGGGAATTCCTGTTGTTATTGGCTCAGGACTTGCTGGCTGGGGAAACAATGAAACTATCAGATCACGTGAGATTGATGATACCCTTTACGTCTGCGGCGATGAATCGACAATCGCCGGTGATGACCTTCCTCCAATGGCTCCAAGGGTTGGTATAGTGGCAAACATGCAGGCAAACAAAGTTGTTGAGATCCTGATGAGAAAAAAATAAGAACATTCCCGTGTATGAAAATATTATTGAATAACAGGAAAGAGGAATTCGGAGAGGAAGCTTTAAGCGTGACTAGAATGCTGGAAGTGAAAAAATTCTCATTCAGAATGAGAATAATAAAAATAAACGGCTCATTGATACCAAAGGAAAAATATGATACAACAATCATCCGGGAGGGTGATAATGTTCAGATGCTCTACCTTATGAGCGGCGGATGAAAAAATAATTGTAGGTTTGTATCAGAATGATAAGGTTTAAGTTCATAGACAAGATCCCGGCAATATTCAGGAATAAATACATTCTGACAATCCTGATCTTCCTGATATGGCTGTTATTGCTCGATTCAAATAACCTGATAGCCAGGTACAAAGAGATCCGGGAGCTTAATAAGCTCAGGAACGACAAGGAGTATTATTTAAAAAAGATTGAGATTGACAGGAAAAAGCTCCAGGAGTTGAAAACCGACAACGAAAATCTGGAGAAATTTGCCAGGGAACAGTATCGCATGAAAAAGCCTGATGAAGATCTTTATATAATACTCACTCCCAGGGAAGACCGGGAAATTACCAGAAAGAATAATTAATTTTCCCTCCTTGCATCTTTTTCCAGCGACCGGTAAAAAAGCAGCAATTTTTCCGGATCTGTCGAAGTAAACTGCAAACCTGAAATTGTTAGTAGATCATAAGCTGAATCTGCAATCGCTTTCTTACTGAATATTCCTGCATGAACATGATTCATATACTTTACAACCCTGAACATGTTGAACCAGCTGAAAAACCTTTTCATGAATGATTCATGCGCTGAAGTATTGTTTTTTATTTCATTAATTTTGTCTGACCATTCACTCTCCCCGATGAAAGATCTCAATCCCGGCGGAAGTATCTTATAGAAATTCAGCACTTCCTGCTTACTGGCGACATACAGTTCTTCAGCAATAGCAAATAATGTTTGCAGTTCAACGAAGGCACCCGTATTGTAAGTCATGAGCTGTTTTTCCCTGTCATCCATAAGTTTGGCCATCATAATTCCTGTCCCGAATGGAACTCTGAATGATTCCCTTGGAGACGGGTAAACCGTTGTGGTATTAAGTGCAAAATAACCACCAAGTGGGATCAGCTTCTGGATAAAATAAAAATCTTCGCCTGCCTGTCTGCGGTTCATCCCTCCGGCTTTGATATATTGAAGCGCTTTAACAGCCACGGTAGATCCGACGGTATGAAATGCGTAAGGAAATCCTGAGTACTTAAGTCCTTGAATAAAATACCTCAAATGAAGCTCATAGAGAATAATGTAACTGTAAATCCTTTCCTGAAATTCTTCTCCCGACAATGGATGCTCAAAATAGACAGAACATGCCTTCCGTTCCTTTTTCTTCAGAAGTTCATTGCAGATTGATGTAAAATAATTTTGTTCAACCGTACAGTCCGCATCAAGGCAGACAATTACACCATCAGGTTTTTCTATTTTATCAAAGCGCCGGAGAGCTTCATCCATACCTGTTTTTCTCGCTAGTCCCACACCCCAGCCTTCTTTTTCAGACCGCCCTGCATCAAATACGTAAAGCCGGAAAAAACTTTTATTAATTTTTTCCCAGCTTATAATATTCTGAATGCATTTTTTATTGTTCCTGATGCTTCCGGCGGATGCACCTTCCGGTGCATTTACTATTATCAGCACCTCAGTTTTACAATCCGGTTCAGCGCATGAATTCAGGGAATTGAGGAGAGGAGCAATTGATGGTTCATCGAAAGCAGGCACAACGACTATAATACCTGTTTGATTATCAGGCGACTCTACTATTATTTCAGGGAATAAAGCCCTCTGGTTCAGCCATGCTGAGGCAAAACCCATGATTATTTCTTATTCTCTGCCTGATACTTTTTATTTATTGCATCAAGCACTTTTTGTGTTATGTCAAGAGTGGAATCTCCATAGAGAACCTGGCCGCCAAAGCTCTTTCCAAGTATATACTGATAATTATATTCCGATTTATTCTCTTCAAGAAACGAGGTAATATACTCAAGTATCTGCCTGTTCATAACCTGTTCCTCTTCAATAAGATTTGCCTGAAGATTATCACGAAGATTCACCAGTTCCTGTTGCTGTTGCAGGAGAGCCTGTTCCATCTCTGCTGCAGTCGCCCTGGTCACAAGACCTTTGTTCACTTTGTCCTGATAATCCCTCGCATTCTTCTCATACTGACCTGCTTTTGAATTCATCTCAGCTTCAGCTTTTTTCTGCTTTTCCATCAGATCATCCCTTCTATCGAAGAACATATCGAACTTATAGATAATGGTATCCACATTTACAAATGCTATTCCTGTTGCAGTAACTTCAGACTGCTCTGGCTGCTTCTCGGTTTTTTCCCCTTTTGCATTTCCTGAAAAGTGAAAAAAATAAAGGAGGGCTAAAGCCAGGAATAAAACAGAAAACAGTACAACAGAAAGATTCTTCATCGCACAATAAATATTTGTTAAACAATAGTAAGGCGTAAATATAAAACAATTAAATAAATAGGACTATAAACAGTAAAAAATTAAAATTATATGATATATGGCAACAGTATTTTGGCCAGAAACTAAAATTCCGGGCAGGGAATAGCCCTGATCTTTCTTCGTTGTGATCCGACGGTAAATGTAGTGAACTCATAGATCAAAGAGACTTCATGTGCACCTCCTGACGCGCTTATGAGGTTCGATACAGTGAAATCGTAGCTGTATCCAATATGCAGCTGACTGGTTTTTATCCCCACAAGGCCGATAATTGCATCTCCTGCCTGGGATGTGACAAACGGAATCCCCCTGTACCACAATCCGAATATGAGCGGATCTTTATAATAGTATAATCCGACATCTGTCTGGTAAAATTTGGCCTGTTTCTGGAAATTCATTGCAACGGAGAGTACCTCCTTGAGCTTTGTCCTTAACCTTGTTTTCTTTATTATCTGTACGCCACCGTACAGGTTAAACTTTATCGGTACATTTGCTTCATCACCGTAAAATGAAGTTTTAGGAACAAGAAGATGGTCAAGCGTAAATCCTGCCCAAATCCTGTCGTTATATGCCAGTGCTGAGGTTGCAAAATCGACATCTGCAACATTATCAAAAGGAGGAGGAGAAACAGATGGTGTAACGCCGCTACCTGATATCTGGCTGTTCCATATCAGCTTGTATATGTCGAGTCCAAGATAATAAAACTTAAAATTTACACCCGGTCTGATGTGCCATTCCCTGTTGATTTTGAAGTCATATGAATAAAGCAGGCCGATGTTGGTTGTGCTCAGGTCGCCTGAACCCGCAACATCATATGTGGCAAGAACGCCAATACCTGAATTGAAATTGATCATTGCTTTATCAAACGAAATGCTATATGTATGAAATACTCCGGGTATTGCAGGCCACTGGTTCCTGTAGTTCATTCCAAGACGGTATTCCTCAGTGGCTCCCGCAAAAGAAGGTGAAAGATAAAGCGGATTTGCATAAAACTGAGAGAATGTTGGATCCTGACCATAACTATCAAAAAAAAGGAGAAAAGTCAGTATAAATAGATATGTTATCCTCCTCAGCAAAGTCACTCCCGTTAGGTTTATGTTGACGAAAATAGTGAAATCCCATCACAAATCATTCATTTCAACGAAAATTTCCGCCAAAAGTGATATGGTTCATTAAGTTTTTTAATGAATGGAGGTTTAATATTGATGAACGTCCGGTTTTGTATGATGAATGCAAAAGCCGGATTTCAGGGAAATTCAGAAGAATATTATTAATTCTTCAGTAATGTAACATCACCCATTAGGGTAAACGGTTCTCCGTTTATGTAATTTCCGCGTACTTTCCAGATATAAACCCCGGGTTCGCTTAACTGGCCTTTGTAATAACCATCCCATCCGATATTCACATCGTTGCTTTCAAAAATCAGGATGCCGCGCCTGCTGAATATCTTCAACTGATAGTCAGATACTCCCGAATGAACCGGATGGAACACATTAGCAAATTCATCGCTCCTCGATGAATAATAACCACCTGAAGGTCCATTAGGATTGGGGATGAATGCATTCGGGAATCTGACATAATACCCGGAACCGAATGCATTTAAGACAACAAGAGAGTCGGAACATCCGTAGCCTGAAAAGGCTATCAGCTGAACATTATAATTACCATACCTGTTGTAAGAATGCTTTGGTTCAAAGAGTTCTGATGTGCTTCCATCTCCGAAATTCCATTTATATTTTTCAGCATCTGTGGAATAATTAAGGAAAGCTATCTCATCATCAGGTATCAGGGCATTTTCAGGAGTAATCTCAAAACGGGCTACAGGTCTGGGATGAACCGTAATGAGAAGAGATGAGAATGATTGTTTACCGCCCTGAGTAAATACCTGAAGGATAACTTCATATTCACCTTCAATATCGAAAAGCCATTCAGGATTCTTATCATAAGAATGACCTCCATCACCAAATGTCCATCTGCAGGAATCAAATGGCATTGCCCTGTTTTTAAAAATTACTTTAAGCGGGGCACATCCTTCGGTAACAGATGCTCCTATCAGGTTATCAATCCGCCTTACTCCACCCTGGATCTTATTCTTTTCGGTAATACCATCTTTGAACAGTCCTTCTTCAGGTATATCAGGGACTTCTGTCGGAGATACAATATTCCTGTTCTTTTCTGAATATTCCCGGATACCATCATCAGCCCCAATTTTTCCGGCTGGTTTTTCAGATCTGACATTTCCCTTTGTCTGGGAATTTCTGTTATTCTCTTCCTGTTTTTTAACAGGAAGTCTGTCTGCATCCGCATTCCGCTCATCAATTGGCTTGGATGTACTTATTCCGGTTGAAATCTGGGAGGGTACTGTCTTATCATTTTCCCCGGGACCGGAAGAAAGAATAAGTGCAAGAGAAGCTCCGGCAATAACAATGCCGCCGGTATACCAGATATTAAATCTGGCCGGGTTGAAATGGAGGAATTCTCTTCTTACCAGTTTGCGCATCAGAGCTCTGCTGACAGAAGGAGAAGGAATTACCTCTGCATTTCCAAGCTTTTGCCGGAATAATTCACTTAATGCCTTATCTTCTTTCTTTCCTTTCACTATAATAATAATTCAATCTTATATTAGTCACCTGCAGGATAATTGCCTTTCAGTTTACGAAGCTTTTCAAGCTTATCTCTTATTGCTGCTTTTGCCCTGCTATACTGTGATTTCGAGGTATTTGTATCGATGCCCAGCATTTCGGCTATTTCTTTGTGCTTATATCCTTCAACAGCATAAAGGTTAAACACCATTCTGTAACCTGCAGGCAGTTCATTCAGAACCTTATACAGCTCATCAGATGTAAAGAGGTCTTCCTCAAAACTGGAAACCCCCGTCTCAACTGACACAAACTCCTCAATTTCAATATGATATCTGAACTTAAGGTGCTTATGATAATGAGTTATTGCCGTATTTACCGCAATTTTCCTTAACCATCCTATAAAAGAACCCGTTCCTGAAAAATCTTTTATATTGAAAAAAATCTTCAAAAAACTATCCTGCAAAATATCTTCTGCCTCAGCTTTATCGGTTGCATATCTCAGACACACACCAAGCAAAAAATGCGAGTACCTGCTGTAAAGCTCCTGCTGCGCTTTTCTGTCATGCCTGGCGCAACCTTCTATTATTTGCCGGTCACTCATCATAAACTGAGGACATTTTCAAGACATGCCATGAAAATAAATGGTTGCATTGTGTGAAAAATTAATTCAAAATAAGCAATTTTAAGCTCGCAATATACCCTTATTCAATGACAAAGGTCATTAAAAAATGGACTCAAATCATATTAATTAGCGCCCTGATGAAAATGAACCTGATAATTAACATAGATTATGTTTAACAAATTTATTGCTTCAATATTGCCTTACTTTCCCAGGAAATTCGTATGGCTTTTTTCCCACTCCTATATTTCAGGCGAGACCATTGAGGATGCAATGCGCGTTTCAAAAGATTTCAACAGCAAGAATATTCTGGTTACACTTGATGTTCTTGGTGAATTTATCAAGAACCTCGATGAAGCAGAAGCCAATAAGCAGGAATATCTTAACCTTATTGATGTTTCATATAAGAATGGTATTAACGGTAATTTTTCCGTAAAACCCACATTTTTCGGATTGCTGATCGATAAGGAGGTCTGCTACAGGCATCTGAGGGAAATAGTTGCAAAAGCTGCCTCTTATAAAGGATTTATCAGGATAGATATGGAAGATTCCGCCTGCACAACACTTGAAATTGAACTTTTCCGCAGGCTGAAAACTGAATTTCCGGCAAATGTAGGATTGGTTGTTCAGGCATATCTTAAAAGGACACTTGATGACCTGAAAGGCATGGCTGACCTTAACAGCGAAGCAAATCCTTTAAGCTTCAGACTCTGCAAGGGTATTTATGTTGAGCCGGAAGCTATTTCCTATAAAAAGTATGAAGAGATCAATAAGCATTATCAGGAGGATCTTGAATTCCTGTTAAAAAACAAGATTCATGTCGGGATAGCAACACACGATAAGCCGCTTGTTGAAGGCGCTTATAAACTATTGAGACAATATAATGTTCCAAAGCATCTTTATGAATTCCAGATGCTTTATGGCGTAACACCGAATCTTCGTGACTCTATTGTAAATGAAGGACATGCAATGAGGGTTTATGTTCCCTTTGGACAGAAATGGTTCGGATATTGTATCCGCCGGATAAAGGAAAATCCTAAAATGGCGAGCCAGATCATGAAAGCTATATTCTATAAGGGATAAAACAGGCGGCGGGTGTCAGGCATCGGGCATCGGGTATAAAGTTTCCCGCCCTCTCCCCCTCTCCCCTTCTCCCCTTCTTTCTCTTATTTCCTCTGCCTCAGTGTCTCAATATATTTCCTGTGGATCTGATCCACCTCCTGTTCAGTCAGTTGAGGCTTGAGAGGGGACGGCCTCTCCGGCAATCCATTCATCAGCAGATATGCAGCCGGGATCAGCATTAAAGGGCTGATTCCGACAATTCTGTCAGAAGGGATCTGTCCTTTTGTGTACGCATCGTTACGCTGCTCCTGCCTCAGAACTTCATAGTTAATCGAAGGATCCCCAAGCTTGCTCTGACCTATACGTCCCTGGTAAGAGGATACTTCAAGATTATATTTTGCATTTTCAATTTGGGTATTCGATTCCGGCTTGGAAGTGAACATTTCTGATCGCAGGTTTGAATATCTCGGGATAATCACCACTTCGTCAATCGAAAGTGTATCTGTATTCATATAAATACCTGCAATGAACTCCCTGCCCGTCAGCGTATCGCTGATATCAAAGATCGCTGATTTATAGCCCAGCCTGCTGAAAATTACTGTATCTCCTCTACTGACGTAAAATGCAAACTTACCTTCATCATCACTTATGGAAGAAAAAGAACTGTTAATAATGATCTGCGATCCCTTAAGCGGATTCAGGGTATTAGCATCCATCACCAGTCCATGGAAAAGTATTTTTGTACCGGAATCCTTTAGCACCTGCCCGGTCAATGAATTGACGGCGAGGAGTAAAAAGAACATGATAAAATAATACTTCCTCATTTTGAATCTGCTTTTAAAGCTTAATTATCAATTCACTGAGAGTCCGTTTAGGAACATGATGGTTCCTTTCGCCGTCTCTCCAGTATTTCACATCACCATCTTTAATATTGTCAATTATCACATTTTCAACAGGTTTACCCAGGGCCAGAATGAGCAGTATCTCATATTTTTCAGGTATTTTCAATTCAGTCCGAAGCAGCTCGCGTTTTATTGAAGCTATCATGCAGCCTCCGAGACCGGCTTCTGTTGCTCCAAGCATCATGCTCTGCGCAGCAATTCCATGGTCCACCCCGAATCCTTCGGAGATGGATTTGTCGCCCAGTATGATAATATATCCTGAAGGTCTTTCCCCGGGTTCCGGCCCGTCCCAATCCTTAAGATAGGCTGCCCATACCACCGATGGAAAAACCCTGGTACAATCCATAAGTGAATTGCAGATCACATATTTCAGAGGCTGCCTGTTGGCACCGGAAGCCGACAGCCTTGCCAGTTCCACAAGTCCTTCAAGTGTCTTGTATTCAATGCGATGCGATTCATCAAACCGCCGGTAGGAGCGGGTTTTAAGTACAAGATCTTTTAGTTTCATTTCTGTTTCCACAATTAATTATTGATTAATCATTTACAGTTATGATGTGAGAAAAATATTATCAGGCAATTCAGGTATAATCATCTTTCCTCTTGCTATTCCGAAAAGCTCACTGATAGCTTTTTTACCCTCCCTGCCAAGATTTGAGGTGTATTTATTTACAAACAGCTTAATATGTTTATTCATGACCGTACTTTCCATCTCCTGTGCATTTGATGAAATAAAATCGTATGACGCAAGTGAGTCGTGATATGCATATTCAAGGCTCCTGTGAATAATACGGTTTACTTTCAGGGCAGTTTCGGAAGGGATTCTCCTGTTTATTACAATTGTTCCGAGCGGAATAGGCATCCTTGTCAGCTTTTTCCAGTATTCTCCCAGGTCAGCAATTTTATGAAGACCTTTTTTATGATACGTAAATCGTTTTTCATGGATGATCAGTCCGGCATCAGCTTCCTCCCTGAGAAGAGCTTCCTCTATATCTGAAAAAACATATTCGGTTTTGTTGACAGCTTCAGGCCACAATATGGTGAAAAGCAGGTTAGCGGTTGTGTATTTGCCTGGAATGGCAATTCTTGCATTAACAATTTCGGAGATATTGAGTTTCCTTTTGCTTATCAGGAGTGGACCATTCTTGTGTCCCAGAGCACTGCCTGAGTCAAGGATAATGTAATTCTGAGCTGCGTAAGCATAAGCATAGAAGCTGATCTTTGTAATATCAACATTGCCGGAGAATGCCCTGTTGTTGAGTTCTTCAATATCAGCAAGAAAATAATCGAACTCCAGTCCTTCAGTATCTATTCTCCCGTGCACCATCGCATCAAAAATGAAAGTGTCGTTGGGGCATGGCGAGAAGCCCAGTGTCAGTTTCATCTTTTAATCAAGCATTAATAAAAAGTCTTTCAACCTTTCTGATAAATTATTGAGAGCCAGTGGTATATCCCATTTGCCCTTATCACGGGGTTCAACCCTGTTTGAAATCGATCTTATCGCAATGAAAGGTACTTTTTCCCGACTGCAAATATAGAAAAAAGTTGCGCCCTCCATAGTTTCGATATCGGGATTGAATTTCTTTGTTACTCTTTTTATGGTGTCCACAGAACCTGTGGCAGTATTCACAGTAATACCTTCCGCTGGTTTTAATAAATTCAATATCAGTGATACATATTTGTTGTCAGCTATAATCTTACCTCCCTTGAATGGAGGACTATCTATCCCGGCTTCAGCAAGCGTAATAAAGCTGTTTGCTTTCTCTATACCAGCATCAGCGAAACATTCTGATACCGGAACAACAACATCCCCGACAATAATATCATCCCTGTAACTTCCTGCTATACCAATGTTCATCACAAGGTCAGGTTTTGGATTGGAAGAAAACCATTTCATCATTGACCATGATGTAGCGACAGAACCGACTCCAGTGATGAGAAGCGTGATGTTACATTTACCGAAATACAAGCCATCTTCATAAGGTCTTATGCCAGGTATTTTTCTGATAGCATCAGCTTCAGCATCGGTAGCAGCAACCAGTAAAATTTTAAGGGACATAATTTTACGTCTGGTAATTATTATCCTCCTATCCTTCAAATATATTGCATTTAACATTTAAAATGATCAACTTTATTGGTTAATATTGTAATAAAAACGCACTGTGATATGATCTACCTTACACGCAGAGAAAGATTCAGTGCTGCACACAGGATGTTCCGGCAGAACTGGTCCGATGAGAAGAACCGGCAGGTTTTTGGCAAATGCTCAAATCCAAACTGGCATGGTCATAATTATATACTCTGGGTAACTGTAAAAGGAGAACCCGCTGACGACCATGGCTTTGTGATGAATATTGACATACTCAAAAGAATAATCCAGGAAAAGGTGATCGTGAAAATTGACCACAAAAATATCAATCTTGAAGTTGAATTCATGAAGGATAAAATCGCCACAACAGAAAACCTAGCAATAGCGATCTGGAATGAACTGAAACATCCGGTTGAAAAAGAAGGTGCGCATCTTCATTGTATTAAAATTGAAGAAACCGAAAATAATACGATAGAATACTATGGTTAAGAAAATTGAAAAAGTGAATGACGGATCAGGATTGACAGAAGACGGATATAATAAAATAGAGACATGGAATGCTGAAACCATCGAAGAGATGGCAACAATGTATAAAAGAATCCTGACACTCCTTGGCGAGGATCCCGAAAGGGAGGGATTGCTGCGCACACCTGTCAGAGTAGCAAAAGCTCTGAATTACCTTACTGTCGGATATAATATAGATCCTGTACAGATCCTGACATCGGCTATGTTCAGTGAGGAATACAGACAAATGGTCATAGTAAAAGACATTGATCTATATTCGATGTGCGAACATCACATGCTGCCATTCTTCGGGAAAGCACATGTTGCATATATTCCTGATGGCTATATCACAGGATTAAGCAAGATAGCCCGGGTTGTAGAGGCATATTCAAGAAGGCTACAGGTGCAGGAAAGACTTACCACTCAGATCAGGAATTGCATCCAGGATACGCTTAAGCCGCTTGGTGTTGCTGTTGTTATTGAAGCCCAGCATATGTGCATGCAGATCAGGGGTGTCCAGAAGCAGAACTCTGTAACAACAACATCAGCCTTTACGGGTATTTTTCTTGAAAATATGAATACGCGCGAAGAGTTTGTTCATCTGATCGGATCAAGGCTGCATTAATAATTTTAATATTTTTACGCTCTGCCGTAGCTGGCTTTTAATCTTAATATCTGACTATGAAAGCATATGTATTTCCCGGTCAGGGAGCACAATATACAGGCATGGGAAAGGATCTCTATGAAAGATCTGTGGTTGGTAAAAAAATGTTCGAAAATGCCAATAACCTGCTGGGTTTCAGGATCACTGATATTATGTTCAGGGGCACTGAAGAAGATCTCAGACAGACCAAAGTAACACAACCGGCCATCTTCCTTCATTCAACAATTCTGGCTGCTGTTATGGGGGATGCCTTTAATCCGGGAATGGTTGCCGGGCATTCTCTCGGGGAGTTCTCAGCACTTGTTGCCAGTAAAGCACTTTCATTCGAAGACGGGCTGATCCTGGTATCAAAACGAGCTGTGGCAATGCAAAAAGCATGCGAGAAAACACCCTCTGCAATGGCAGCCATCATAGGTGCAGATGATAAAATGGTTGAGGATATCTGCAATTCCATTGCTGACATCGTGGTACCTGCTAATTATAACAGTCCGGGACAGATAGTTATTTCCGGCACAAATGAAGGGATCGACAAGGCTATTGAAACTCTAAAGGGAAAAGGAGTTAAACGGGCTCTAAAGCTGGCTGTTGGCGGAGCATTCCATTCGCCACTCATGGAACCGGCAAGAGTTGAGCTCGAAGAAGCTATCGGATCGACATATTTCAATAGGCCTGATTGTCCTGTTTATCAGAATGTTAACGCAAATCCTTCTACCGACCCTGATACCATCAGGAAAAACCTTGTTGCACAGCTTACCTCTCCGGTAAGATGGACACAAACCATCCTGAACATGATCGCCGGAGGTGCCACTTCCTTTACTGAAGTGGGTCCCGGAAGCGTCTTGCAGGGATTGATAAAAAAATTGAATAAGGATATCCCTGCCGACGGGGTAATATTTTGAGCCGTTAAGTCACCGGTTTCATTATTGCACCTTTATGCCTTTTCCCATCGATCATAATTTCGAGGGGCTTTTCAAAGTGAACATGCCTTATGAAACTGTCTTCATAAACCACATTAAGCCTGTTCAGATAATCAACATCGTAATAACCTTCGTTGATATATGGATTAACAGTAAAATAACCCACTCCGAATGATGTAAGGTTCTGAAAGAAGTGAGTTCCCTGACTCGGGTCTATCCTGTAATTCTTCAGTCCCGATTCAATGATAATCCTGGCAGCTGAAATCTGAGGCCATTTGACAGGGATCCCGAGCCAGGGATCTGTTGATCCCCAGCGTCCCGGACCAACCAGTATATATCCTATCGCCTCTTTCGCAAATCCCGAATTAAGATTTTCAACCACACCTGCAACAGTTTTATTCTGGGCTGCATTAAACGATTCGGGCTTAATATAAACCAGGTCATGAATTCCCTTAAAAACACCATTGCCCAAAGCTGAATCGGAGAATATGATCGTTTCTTCTGTTTTAACATTCTCAAGGTTGATACTGTATGTTTCGTCAGAATGAACTATTGGCCTGATTTGCAAAAAGTTAAATACCTTAGGTGTGCCGGGTGGCGTTTCGAGGTTGACAGCAAATTCAATTTCAATGGGATTATTCATTTCCCTCTGGCCAAGGTCAAGCAATGTTGTAAGGATTTCAGCAAGGGGAAAAGATTTGTGCTCCAAAATACCGGAAAATGTTATTATCCTTTTCCCCGGGTGAATTATTCCGTCATGAAGAACATTGTTTTCATGATCGTAGGTAGAGGCGATGAATTTCATGGCCCCATCATTGTTGGCATCTTTAATATCAATCCTGGGAATATTGATCCCATCGTCAGTTGAAGGAACAAAGCTGTTCATATTAAGATCAAGGGCACGAAATTCTTTCTGGGTATTTCTCAGGGCAGATTCCGGAGATGAGAGTTGCAGGGTTTTTCTTGGAATTTTCGGACAAAAACGTAATGACATTCCTCCCTCAACTATCAGTTTCCCCAAACCAAATGCAACATTGGCTATGCCATCTTCTGCCTTTTCTGAACCAATCGGATAATAATTTATAGACTGGGCTACACCCGATATGGTCGGATAGAAAATATCACCATGCCTGTTTCCGCAGACCTCCTGCAGGACAATTCCCATTTTTTCTTCGTCAATCACGTTAGATGTTGCAGTCATGTATGCCTTGCTGGCTTTGTAAAAGACTGATGCGTAGACTTCTTTTATGGCATCAGACAGCATCTTTACCATAAGCTTGTTATCAGGAAGCCTTGGTATCATATATGTTGAATATACACCTGCAAACGGCTGATAATGTGAATCTTCCAGCTTGCTTGAAGAGCGGACAGCCAAAGGGTGATTTCTGGAAATGGCAAGAAACGCATAAAAATCCTGGTACACTCTTCCGGGCAGTTCGGCATTAATGAACCTGTTAAGGATTTCATCATCTGAAAGTTCGGAAAGGGCAACTGAATAAAGATTGTTATGATCCATGAATTCATCGAAGATGTCGGTGCTTAATACGACAGTCCGTGGGATCGTTATCAGTACATCAGGGAATTTATTGAAAAGCTTGTTCTTCTTAATCATCCTGTTAATGAATGCAAGGCCCCTTGCCTTACCTCCAATTGATCCTTCCCCGACACGTGAAAATATCTGGTACTCATCGAAGGTCGTTTTATCGAACTTTGCAATCACTCCCCGTCCTTTTCCCAGGCGAAAGCTAGAGATAGCAACATAGAGGAATCTCCTCATTTCATCCATCGTATTAAAATCCTCCTTGCGGATATACTTGAACATCTGTGCGACCGGAAATAATGCCCTGGCATTCAGCCATTTGGAAAAATGATTCCTTGATGCATGGTAATCAAGGCAATTATCCGGAATTGTAAGAAGTTTTTGCTGGAGGCTCTGGAGATCTGTTGCAATTGCTATTGGTTCGAGAGTATCCGGATTTCTGAAGACAAATGGTCCGAATGCAAGGTTTTGTATTATGAAATTGCGTAGTTCGAGGGCAAGTGATTTGGAGTATTTGTTGATAAAACCTGCACTAAGCTCTTCAGCATATCTTCTGTGTTCAGAGCTTGATGACTGAAGGAGGAAAGGCACTTTATCATCATCGGCCATCACAACCTTGCATAGTTCGATGCCGGCATTTTCATCCTGAACATTATTCCTTTTGTAGCTGATATCCGATATTACGCCAAGTACGTTGTACTTATATTTATTATATAAAGCTACTGCATCGTTAAAGTTAGTGGCAAGTAAAATTTTCGGACGTCCTCTCATCTTAAGCATCCTTTGATGCTCATTCAGAGCTTCTCTCTGAAAATCAAGTGATTGCATCAGAACTATCCTGTAAAGATTTGGAAGATAAGAAGATATATACCTTATTGAGTTTTCCACAAGTATAATTGCCTGTACGCCGATACTTTCGATATCATGTTCGGCATTCATTTTGTCTTCAATCAGCTTTATAATTGCCAGGATAAGAGCAGCATCTCCGAGCCAGCAGAAAACATAATCGATGGCGCTGAGATCTTCTCCTTCGAGCCTCAGGGATACTTCCCGTGAAAAGTATGTAAGAACCACAATAGGAATATCTGAATACTGCTCCTTTATCTTTTTTGCCAGGGCAAATACGTCAGTCCCCTTAAGGCTTACCATGGAGATTACCAGGTCAACATCTCCTGCCCGGAGTATTTTAAAAGCATCATCGTCATTGTCGGTCTGTATAAAGACAGGAGGATATCGCAGGTTAAGGGATACATATTCGTTGAATATCTGCTCATCTATTCTTCCATCCTCCTCAAGCATATAATTATCATAATTACTGCAAATTATCAGTACCTTATAGATCCGTTTCTGCATAAGCATGTTAAAAGACGTATCTGTAAAATCATATTTCTGAAGATCAAGGATTCCTTCTATAATGGTCATATTTCAACGGTATTTACTGATTCGTAGTAATTACTGCAATTCCTTTTTTCCCATCCATTCTTATCAGGAGAGGTTTTTCGAACCTGATATGCCTGAAAAATTTGCCTTTTTCAATGACTTTTTGTTTATTAAGCTCTTCCCAGTTTACAGTTCCGTCATGCATTGCCTGATTGATTGAAAAATAACCCACATTCATTGAAATAACGTTGTGAAAAAAGTGGGATCCCAGTGAGGCATCGATATGAAAATCAGGGAGGCTGATTTCCACAATTACCTTTGCATTTGATATTTGTGACCATACAACCGGTATCCCGATAAATTTATCCTTGGTACCCCAGCGACCGGGTCCTATCAGAACATAACGATGGCCTTCCTTCAGCATTTTTTCATTTATCCTGTCTATTTCTTCAGCCATCAGGTCGGTTTGTAAATTGTCAAAATTTCCCGGTTCCAGAAAAATTATATCCGAGATATCGTCGATCACTCCGTTGCCCATGCTTTTATTAGTTTCGAGTATCAGGTCATCCTGGTTAATACTTTCAGGTTCAATATTATAACCCGCTACACTTCCGATAAGAGGTTTTATCTGAAGAAGATAAAAAGATGTATTCCCGTCTTTATCTTTCGTAAGATCCACGGCAAACTCTATTTCAGAAGGATTGCCTGTTGCTTCTGTTACAACATCAAGGATTGTTCTGATTGTGGATGCAAGAGGGATATAGTTATATTTCAGAATATTGGCAAAATTTATAACACGCGGACCTGGAATTTCCAATCCGGGAATCAGAGTATCATTATCAGTGTTAAGCACTGAAGCTGAATGACTAAGAGTGCCATGCATTTCGGCTTTGCTGATGTCAAGAGAAACAAGTCCGGCATTTTCACCCTCAAGCAGGTTCAGGTCTTTTTTTGCCATATCAACAGC
>CAZLCF010000035.1:0-17259 GCA_964557905.1 uncultured Rikenellaceae bacterium
TGCAAGTTATATATTTTTCAGATTTCCAGCGTTATATTTATAAGTTTTTCCGGGGGAAAATCATGAAGTTGTCTTTATTGTCTGCGGTTTTCTTAATGATCTGTTTCCAGGTATTCACTCAAACTCCTGAACATTTTACTGTCAGTGGATATGTTAAGGAAGAAGGAAGCGGGGAAACACTTATAGGTGTGAATATATACATACCTGATTACCAGACAGGTACAGTAACCAACAATTATGGATTCTATTCATTAACCTTATTACCTGCAGACTCGATAATATTAGTATTCTCATATGTGGGCTTTACTCCTGAAACCGTAATAATAGATCTCAGGAAGAATATTGAATTGAATATAGATCTCAAACCTGGTGTTTCGCTGAATGAAGTCACGGTATCGGCCGATCGTGCTGAACGTCAGAGTGAATCTGTAAAGATGAGCACAGTCAGGCTTCAACCTGCACAGATTAAAAGTGTCCCTTCTCTCCTGGGAGAGAAAGATGTACTTAAAGTTATCCAGCTTATGCCAGGTGTCCAGAAAGGGACCGAAGGAACAAGCGGTATTTATGTAAGGGGAGGCGGTCCGGATCAGAACCTGATAATTCTTGATGATGCCATCGTATATAATGCAAGTCATCTTTTTGGCTTCTTCTCCCTCTTTAACGGTGATGCGCTTAAGAGCATTGAGTTCACAAAGGGAGGTTTCCCGGCAAGGTATGGCGGGAGACTCTCATCAGTGCTTGAAATGAATATGAAAGAAGGTAATAAAGAAGAATGGCATGGTGAAGGAGGTATCGGGCTGATCTCCTCGCGTTTGACTATTGAAGGACCGCTTAAAAAAGGGAAATCCTCAATATTGCTATCCGGACGGAGAACTTATGCTGACCTGATACTCAGACCTATCCTGAAAATCATGGACGAGGATAACACAGGCTACTATTTTTATGATTTCAATGCCAAGGTTAACTATGATTTCGGACGGAAAAACAAACTGTACCTGAGCGGGTATTTCGGAAAAGATAAATTTTATTTGAAGAACATAAGGGAAGATTACAAGGAAAATGTCGGATTCCTCTGGGGCAATGCTACCGGGACATTCCGATGGAATCACTTGTTTAACAACAAGTTGTTCTCCAATGTTTCACTTGTTTACAGCAATTACACTTTTGGTATTTACGAAAAGTACAGAGTTATTGGTGAAGGGAAAGACTACTATGCCGAATATTATTCAGGTATCAGGGATCTTACTGTCAAATATGATTTAGATTACCTGCCAAATCCCAACCACTGGATAAAAGCCGGAGCTGTAATTATTTCGCACAGGTTCAATCCTCATGCATTCGTTGAAATTGATGTTCCGCGGGATATCAGGATAAGGGATGTAAAGAATACATACGGAACAGAATCAGGCATTTACATTGAAGATACCTGGCAGCCGGTGCAGCAGCTTAAGATAAACGGAGGATTAAGATTCACTCATTTTATGGCAAAAGAGAACAGGTATCACTTCTTTGAACCGAGGATTTCCACAGCATGGAGATTAAAAAATGATTTTGCTATAAAAGGCTCTTATTCATCAATGAACCAGTTTATTCACATGATCTCAAATACAGGGATCAGCCTGCCGACAGATCTTTGGGTTCCTACAACCGACAGGGTTAAGCCGCAGCAATCTTGGCAGGTGGCATTAGGAGTGGTGAAAGATATCAGGATACCCGAGCTGGCTTTCTCCCTGGAAGGTTATTATAAAAAAATGGATCACGTGGTAGGTTATAAGGAGGGAGCCTCATTCCTTAATCTTGATCAGGCAGAATCGGGACTTGATATTAACTGGGAAGATAATGTAACTTCAGGACAGGCGTGGTCGTACGGGATGGAATTCATGGTCCAGAAAAAAACCGGACACCTGACAGGATGGATAGGCTATACTTTATCATGGACACAGATGCAATTTGACTCTCTTAATTTCGGAAAGAAATTCTATGCCAGGTATGACAGACGACATGATATTTCAATCGTCGGAATCTATAGGCTGAATGATAATATAACTATCTCGGCTACATGGGTTTACGGTACTGGGAATTCTGTAACTCTGCCATTATCGGAATATGTTGCCCCGGATCATTTAAAGGACGATTTAAGGAATCCGGCTAATCCATATTCCTATGACCCACATTACAATAGTATGCTCGGCCAGGTAGTAAAAGATTACAGCGAAAAGAACAACTTTCAGATGAAAGCTTATCACAGGCTTGACCTCGGCATCCAGTTCCATAAAGAAAAGAAATGGGGTGAAAGGATCTGGGAAATATCGGCATATAATGTCTATAACCGGATGAACCCATTTTACTATTATATACAATACAATACAGTTAATAATAAGGAATATGGCGAACTGATGCAGGTGAGCCTCTTCCCTGTAATCCCTTCTTTTACCTATACATTCAAATTCTGACTATGAATCTTAAATCATTAAAATATTATTCACCTGTACTCTTATTAATAATACTGTTTACATCCTGTGAAGAGAATGTAAATACGGTAAAACTTCCGGAATTTAAACAGATGCTGGCAATTGCTTCATTTATTTCACCTTCCGATTCGGTCTCATATGTTTTTGTCACCTCTAACAAAAGATTGTATGGTGAGCTTAACAGAGACGAAAAGCCGGGGAATCTTACGGCTACCGTCTCTGACGGAACAATTGAAATCTCACTGGATACTGTATCGAACGGACTTGTTTTCAACAACGAAAAAATGCAGATACAACATGGTAAGACATATACTTTAAAAATTACGAGTGATAAGGGACTTTCAGCTGAAGCATCCTGCACCGTTCCGGAAAAAAGAGATTTTGACCTCAATGTTGATACCTTTTATATTGAAGAGCACCTCTTTCCGATAGATGATACTTTATATCGGGTTGTCTTTTCCAGGGAAATCGCTATTTCTTTTTCAGATTACCCGGGAGAAGAAAACTACTACCGCATAAATCCTGTCTTGTCTAATTTTTATACAGATCATACTACCGGAGAAGTATATTCATATAAAAGCGAAATTAGATTGGATAAGGAATATTATTCTGATCACGGCATTGATGGCAAGAAGATCGTCTTGAGATTTAGCTCTGGGTCTTATTCCCCCTACTATAAAGGTGCCAGTTCAGATTCTTCCTTGCTCACGGTTCATTTATATAATACCGAAAAATCCTATTACTTATATCACAAATCTCTGGAAAATTACAATAGCGGTGAGAATCCCTTTTCGGAAGCAACCCCGGTTTACTCTAATATAAAAGGCGGATTAGGGATTTTTACATCATATACGGTTGATTCAATCGTCTATGTAATAAAATAAATAGTCTAAAATCCGCATCTTCTCAATTAATATTATATTGATTATCAATTAGATATATTAATTTAACAAATGATTAACAAAACATTAACTCAGAATGCTGCAACAAAATGTGAAATTGAACGTCATTATGTTGATTGAATAAGTCTATACACAGGCCGTTCGGCCAAATTCTACGATCAGGTTTAAAGTTAATCGCGGAAAGACATCAAACGATGTCTTTCCTTCTTTTTATGCCTTGCCCATTAAAATCAATTTTGTACATTTCGGAAGTCATAATATAAACCTGAATTACCACCTATGAAAAAGCTTGTATTCATAATGATAATGGGAATCATAGGATTCTCAGGATGTAAAAAAGAGATTAAAAGCGATAATCCCTTTTTCAATAAATGGGATACTCCATTTGAAGTACCACCCTTCGACCAGATCATGGCCAAACATTACATGCCTGCATACCTTAAAGGATTTGAGGAAGAGAGGAATGAAATAAGAGCTATTATTACAAATCCGAAGGAACCTGACTTTAACAATACCATCAAAATGCTGGCCTACAGCGGTGATCTTCTGAATAAAGTGGGCAGGGTATTCGGCTCGCTGAATTCTGCCAATACAAACGATTCACTACAGGCAATAAACAGGGAAATCGCTCCCCTCTTATCCAAGCACAGGGATGACATATCCCTGAATGACACACTTTTCCAAAGGGTCAAATCGGTTTATGATAGCAGGGATAAGTTTAAGCTGACCGATGAAGAGAAAAAGCTTCTTGAAGATACCTACAAGGATTTTGTCAGAAGCGGTGCAGCTCTTTCGCCTGAAGACAAGGATAAGCTGCGCAAGATAAATGAGGAGCTTTCCCTGCTCCAGGTTAAGTTCGGACAGAACCTGCTTGCTGAAACCAACGGTTTCAAACTCATTATCGATAAGAAAGAAGATCTTTCGGGTTTGCCTGAAGGTGTGATTGCCCAGGCGGCCGCTATGGCTAAGTCGCTTAACATGGAAGGGAAATGGGTATTTACTCTCCAGGTGCCCAGCATGACCCCATTTCTGCAATATTCCGATCGCCGTGACCTGAGGGAAAAACTGTTCACCGGATATTTCATGAAAGGTGATAACGATAATGAATTTGATAACAAGGCAATAATTGCCAGGATTGCCAACCTGCGGATTGAAAGGTCCAAGCTCCTTGGCTATGACAGCTTTGCAGATTTCGCCCTTGAAAGAAACATGGCCAAAACACCTGAAAAGGTATTTGATTTTCTCGGGCAGGTATGGGCTGCAGCAACGCCGGTCACAAAAGCAGAAGCTGCTGACCAGCAGGAGCTGATAAATAAAGAAGGGGGAAAATTCAGGCTTGAGCCGTGGGACTGGTGGTACTACAGCGAAAAAATCAAAAAAGAGAAATATGACCTTGATGATGAGATCACCCGGCCTTATTTCAAAGTTGATAATGTAATGGAAGGCATGTTCTATGTTGCAAACAGACTTTACGGTCTGACTTTCACAAAAAGGAACGACATACCAAAATATCATCCTGATGTAAATACTTTTGAAGTAACACGCGATGGTAAGCATATAGGAATACTGATGATCGATAATTACCCGCGGCCTTCGAAACGGGGTGGTGCCTGGTGCGGAAGGTTCAGGAGCCAGGAGCGCGATATTAAGGGGAATATGATTTACCCTATCGTGACTATGGTCACAAATTCAACACTACCTTCAGCCGATAAACCCTCTCTTCTGACAGCCGGTGAGGCTGAAACATTATTCCATGAATTCGGTCATGCACTTCACGGGCTTCTTTCCAACATTACCTATCCGGGCAGTTATATACCACGCGATTTTGTGGAATTGCCTTCACAAATCATGGAACACTGGGTCCTGGAACCAGAAGTCCTGAAGGTATATGCAAAACACTATCAAACAGGGGAAGTGATCCCTTCAGAGATTGTTGAAAAGCTCGAAAAGGCAAGCAAATTCAATATTGGATTTGCCACTACAGAGTTCCTTGCTGCGGCACTTCTCGATATGGAGTACCATTCATTGGCAGAACCCACAGATCTGGATATCAGGGATTTTGAAAAGAAAGCCATGGACAAATGGGGATTGATCCCCGAGATCAAACCAAGATACAGATCGACGTACTTTAATCATATTTGGGCAGGAGGTTATTCTGCTGGGTATTATAGTTATTACTGGAGTGAGATGCTGGATGCCGATGCATTCCAGGCATTTAAGGAAACAGGAGATATTTTCAACAAGGATATTGCAGCTAAATTTGAAAAAGAGATACTTTCCAGAGGAGGAACGAAGGATCCTCTTGAGATGTATATTGCTTTCCGCGGAAAAGAGCCGGGGATCGATGCACTCCTGATTAACAGGGGACTTAAATAACATATCTTACGATTTCACTGATTAAGCAATGAAAATCAGATTGTTCCTGATATTATTCTTAATTATCCCGTTAGTTTATCAAACTTCAAAAGGAGTTGAGCCAAAGGCTGTGAAAGGTGTCATGGATCTCAGTCATTTGAAAGAAGATGAACTATTGTTTCTCAAACTTAATGGGGAGTGGGAGTTTTACTGGAACAAAATGCTCCGGCCGCATGATTTTGAAACAAAAGGTTTATTACCTGACTATTACGGTAAGGTACCATCATATTGGACGGATTATCCCCGGGAATCAATCAGAACAGAAAAAGAGGGCTATGCTACCTATCGTTTAATTGTGATCCTGCCACCGGGTTTCAGAAAACCATTAGGATTTGATCTTCCTGTTTTTGATTCATCCTATGATATTTATGTCAATGACAGATATTGCGGAGGAAGCGGAATCCCCGGGAAGTCGGCAGCAGAAACAGAACCCGGATACAGCAGGAATTTTTTCAGATATGATCCCAGGTCTGATTCCCTGTCAATAGTAATAAACGTCGCTAATTATTCTCATCGCCGCGGAGGCTTCTGGCTGCCGATGAAAATCGGGACTTTCTTCGAGGTTCAGAAGAGGCTTGCAAACAACTGGGCAGGTAACTGGGCCGTGATTAGCCTTCTCCTTGGATTTTCACTCTTTTTCTTTTTCTTTTTCCTGTTATCCCCTAAAGAGAAGGTAATGGGATTCTTCTGTATGGCAACAATAGGCCTGGCATTAAGGCCGTTGTTCACGTCGCACTATCTGATAAACGGTTTATTTGATATAGGATGGACATGGATTGTAAGGTATGAATATCTGGGTCTTTACCTGGTGATAATAGGCTGGGTATGGTTCGTTCAGGTTCTTTATCCCTCCAAATATTTCAGGGTGTTTGCCATTACGGTCACTGTATTCTTTACATCTGCCGCTATATTAACCGTGCTTCTCCCTGTTAAAATTTTCAGCTATATCACCCTGGTTCTCTATCCTGTAATGCTAATCCTTATGGCTTATGGTATAGTCCAGAGCTTGACGGGCGTAATCAAAAAGAATCTGTTTGATATTGTATACTTTCTTGCTTTTGTTCTGCTTGTTGCAGGTGGAATCCATGATATAATAGTTTCTCTTGGGAAGTCGTTAACTGCTCCGGGCTATGTACTGACATATGTAACAGTAGTGTTTGTTCTTATACAGGCAGGATTGATCCTTTACAGGTGGGTCAGATCATATTACGAGAAGGAAAAACTTCAGAATGAATTTGAATTTATGAACCGGAATCTTGAGCTCCTTGTGAATGAAAGGACACAGGAACTTAAAACCCGAAACGAGGAAATCGAGCAACAAAGCGCAAGGATAGCTTTGCAGAACAAACAATTATCGGAAACCATTCAGCTGAAGAATAAGATGTTTTCGGTTGTTGCACATGACCTGAGGAGCTCTGTTGTAAATATCCTTTATATGCTTAATCTCCTTAAAGAGAAAGAGTACAAGGAAAAATATGACACTTTTGCCAATTCGAGCATCGAGTATGCCCAGCGTGTAATCTCCCTTCTCGAGAATATGCTAGTTTGGGGAAGAGGTCAGGAGGAAAAGATAAAATACTCACCTGAGAAACTCAACCTGGCTGATATTATACTTACCAACCTGAGCATTTTTAAAGAGACATCCGACAAGAAAGAAATATCAGTGAATTTTACGCAGGTTGGCAGTTCGCTTGCATTTTTTGATAAGGACCTGATGGATATCATAATAAGGAATCTGTTATCGAATGCAGTAAAATATACTCCCCGTGGAGGGAGGATCAGCATTCTGCTGAAAGATAAAACATCTGAGGGGTATGGTATCCTTCTGAAAATCTGCGATAATGGTATCGGAATACCTGCAGAAAAACAGAAGTATCTGTTTACATCGGCCGAGGTCTCAAGCACTCCCGGTACCGAAAAAGAAAAGGGTACAGGTCTTGGTCTGAAACTTTGTCATGAGCTTGTTCTTATTAATAAAGGTACCATCAGCGTTGAAAGCAATGAAGGGGAAGGAACCTGTTTTTCGATAACCCTGCCTGTATAAAAATCATTAAAAATTAAAGAAATCAAAATCCTTTTGATAATCATCCTGATTTCAGCAACTTCTAATATTCATGCCCGGGATGATCCGGAAACAAAGCTGCTAACAAAATTTCATACAATCACCAGTGAAGAGATTATGACATGGATGGAAAAACTCTGTTCTCCTGAATTTCAGGGCAGACTTTCGGGAACTCCTGAATATATTGCCAGTGCGGAGTGGGTAGCTGAAAATCTCAAGGAATGGGGAATAAAGCCGGGTGGCGATAATGGCACCTACTTTCAATGGTTCGACTCGCCCTATACAGTCTTAGAGGATATCGGAAGTCTTGCATTGAAGATCTCCCAGCCTGATGGTTCCTCCAAAGTTTATTATCATCTTCCCGGAGATGATCCTGAAAATTGATGAAGATCTGTGCAATGGCGTAAAGGCAAGACCAAATAAAAATAAAATTGTTATCTTGTCATAAAATTTATACATTTTGTATTATTGTGCTGATTTTTGGTTAAGTACTTTATTTTCATAAAGGTATGGGTGCTAATTCTGACTTTCAAATCTGTAATAACCAGGATCTTTTTTTGGGTCTGGATATCGGATCCACATCTCTGAATACAGTACTGATTGACAATAATTATAACGTCCTTAAGGAGTATTATGATTACGTTCACGGGAAGCCGTTTAATATGCTATATGAGAGGCTTTCCTCAATTCTCAAGGCTGTTCCCGGCATTAATTTCAAAGGCATTGCCATAACCGGAACAGGCGGCAAGCTGGCATCCAATATTATCGGGGGAATATTTGTAAATGAGATTATTGCACAGGCTGAATCTTCCGGCAAAATGTTCCCCGAAGCAAAGAGTATCATTGAGATCGGTGGAGAAGATTCGAAGCTTATCCTGCTGGAAAAAGATCCTTCAAGCGGGAAAGCACGTCTTGTCGATTTTGAGATGAACAGCATCTGCGCTGCAGGAACCGGATCATTCCTTGATCAGCAAGCCCGGAGGATAGGTGTCACAATAGAAAAGGAATTCGGGGAGCTCTCCCTTAAATCCGTAAATCCCCCAAGAATTGCCGGTCGCTGCAGCGTATTTGCTAAAAGCGACATGATACACCATCAGCAGATAGCTACACCGCTTCATGATATAGTCGCTGGATTATGCTTTGCCCTGGCCCGTAATTTCAGGAGCAATGTTGCAAGAAGCAAGGAAATAAGGAAACCTGTTATTTTCTCGGGAGGTGTGGCGGCCAATACCGGAATGATTAGAGCTTTCAGGGAAATCCTTGATCTTAAAGATGGTGAGCTTATCATACCTGAACACCATGCATCAATGGGTGCTATCGGAGCTGTTATCTATGCACTGTCAAATAAGCTTGAGATGCGACAGTTCAGAGGACTGGAACCGCTGGAGAAGTACCTTTCTGAAGATATCACAAATTTTGTCAGTCTGCCGGGATTAAAGGAATCCGGAGCCATTTATTCCAAAGAAGTAATTTCCCGGGATACAAGTAAAAAACGATTACCGGTTTACCTTGGAATAGATGTCGGATCTTTAAGCACCAATGTGGTTTTAATTGATAATCAACATAATGTTGTTGCACGACGTTACCTGCCTACTGCAGGAAGACCTCTGGAAGCCATCATGAAAGGATTAACTGAAATCTATGATGAAATCGGTGAGAATGTAGAGGTCATTGGCGCTGGTTCCACAGGTTCAGGCCGTTATCTGACTGGTGATTTTATCGGAGCAGATACAATACAAAATGAGATAACTGCGCAGGCTACTGCAGCAATAGATTATGATCCGACTGTTGATACAGTCTTTGAGATCGGCGGCCAGGATTCCAAGTATATCAGTATTGAGAACGGTGTCGTCATTGATTTTGAAATGAACAAGGTATGTGCTGCCGGAACGGGATCTTTCCTAGAAGAGCAAGCCGAAAAGCTGAATATCAATATTGTGGAGGAGTTCGGCAGCATGGCGCTGAATTCGGAATGCCCGCTGAAACTGGGTGACAGATGTACGGTGTTCATGGAATCGGACCTTAACTCTTTTATGCAAAAGGGTGCAAGAAACGAAAATCTTGTTGGCGGACTCGCTTATTCAATAGTATACAATTACCTGCAGAAAGTTGTTGCCAATCACAGGATAGGGAACAAGATCTTTTTTCAGGGAGGAGTAACAAATAATAAAGCTGTGGTCGCTGCTTTTGAACAGGTTCTGGGAAAGAAAATTATCATTCCGCCTCATTTTGATGTAACCGGAGCAATCGGAGCAGCAATTCTTGCTCAGCGAATCATGACACCCGGGCGAAAAACTACATTTAAAGGATTTGGCATCCGTAATGCAACCTACAATATCAGCAGGTTTGTTTGTCAGGGCTGTCCCAACCATTGCGAGATCAGGAAAGTAAAGATCACGGGGGAAAAGAAATCACTGTATTATGGAGGCAGATGTGAAAAATATGAAACCGACGATCGGAAGAAAGGTAAAAACAATATCCCAAATCTGTTTTTGAAAAGACTTGAAATGCTCATGGAAGGTTATGAGGAACCAAAGGAATATAAAAATACTACAATCGGTATACCTCGTGCTCTCATGGTATTCTACAATCAGTTCCCCTTCTGGAGGAATTTCTTTGAAAGGCTGGGCTTTACGGTAGTATTGTCTAAAGAGTCCGATAAATCGCTTATAACTCAATCTATTGAAATAATAACAGCAGAGACCTGCCTGCCAGTTGAAATTATGCACGGCCATGTGATTGATCTTGTCCAAAAGGGTGTTGATTATATTTTTATTCCGTTTATTGTCAATGCCAAATTCAAGGAAGGGGACAGGACTTTCAACTGTAATTGTCCATGGGTGCAATCATACCCATTTATGATAAAATCAGCCCTCAAATCGAAAATTGATGAATCAAAGTTATTGATTCCAACCCTTCATTTCAGGTTTTTTGAGCGCGCCCTGATAAAGGAAATGACTGGTTACTTCAGCGAAAAATTCGGGATAAGCAAAAAAGAAATAAAGGATGCAATTTATTTTGCAGACAATGTTCAGACTTTGTTTGAAAAACGGCTGGTGGAATCGGGGAAAGAGACATTGAAGGATATCCCCGAAAACTGCCGGCCAGTAATATTGCTGGGAAGATCCTATAACAGTACTGATCCGCACCTTAATCTCGGACTCGTTGAAAAGCTTATAGCCAAGAATGTTATGCCCATCCCTGTTGATATGCTTGATCTTGAACCATACAATATTTATGATAATTACAGAAATATGTACTGGCCAAACGGTCAGAGGTTAATTGCAGCGGCTCAGTATGTGGCAAAAACAGACGGATTATATGCCGTATATATAAGTAACTTCCGTTGTGGCCCTGATTCTTTTATCTGGCATTACATAACTGAAGAACTCAAAGGAAAACCTTTCCTTCACCTCGAGGTGGATGAGCACTCGGCCGATGCCGGGATGATAACCCGTATTGAGGCATTTCTTGACAGCCTGAAAGGATCGGAGATGAATGAGAGAAGAAATGCGGAGATATTCAGACCAAGACCAAGTCCGACATCTCCCCCAAAGGGAAGAGTTTTGTATTTTCCATATATGAATGACGGTGGATATATGATTGCAGCTGCTGCCCGGAGCATTGGCGTCCCTTCAGAAGTACTGCCAAAACAGACTGAGGAGGATCTGGCTATCGGCAGAGAGTATACCTCATCCAAAGAATGCTTCCCTATGATATGTGTGACAGGAAGTTTTATAAAAAAATTAAGGGAACCGGGCGCCGATCCAAAAAAAATGAGCTTTTTCATGCCTGATCATAACGGGCCGTGTCGTTTTGGACAGTATAATCAGTTCCTCAGGATACTCTTTGATAAGCTTGGATATCAAGATGCAGAGTTGATAACTCCATCTAATAACACATCTTATGAGGATATAGCGGGTGAATATGGACAAAAATTCAGGATCAATGCATGGAAAGGATTCGTTGTATCTGATTATATAAGGAAGTTGCGGTGTGAAATCAAGCCTTATGAGGTAAACAAAGGTGATGCGGACAAGGTTTACCAGGAAGCGATCGTCAGGCTCGAAAAATGCATCGAAAAAGGATCGCATGGATTGCATAAAGTATTAGCAGGAATAGCATCAGATTTCATAGCAATCAAGGTTGACAAAAACAAAAGAAAACCTGTCGTTGGAATTATTGGCGAAACATTCATGCGTGATAATGCAGAATGCAATGGAAATATCGCTAACCGCCTGGAAGATCTTGGCGTTGAAGTAATTATAGATCCGTTCTCAGAATGGATAACTTATTCCACACATCGTTTTACACGCGATAGCCGCTGGAAAAACGATAAAAAAGGTATTATCAAGTCAAAGATCCAGGCAGCGGGACAGGAAATAATCACCTCTTCTTTGCTGAGAGGAATCAAAAAGCTTACCGATTGTGAAAAGAATATACCACTTCATGAGATTCTGAGTTTATGTAACACCTATGTGAATGAATTTTATGACGGCGAGCCGCCGATAGGTGTAGGAACATCGGTGGGGCTTGCAAAGAGAGGTGTATCAGGCATTGCGGCTATTCTTCCATTTACCTGTATGCCCGGAACCCTGGTAGCCTCAGTCAGCGATTCCTTCAGAAAAGATTATAACAATATACCTTTTATAAATATTGCTTATGACGGGCAGGATTCCGTTTCACTTGAGACAAGACTCCAGGCTTTTGTATTCCAGGTGAGGGAGTTTGCCAGGATGGCTGAACCAGCACATAACTGAAAAAGTCTTGCAGGTCTCGCCAGTCTTGCATGACAATTGATTATACAACTTTAAACCCTAATTGTTCCAGCAATTTCCTTACATGTTTTGTTCCGCCATTAAGTTTAACGGTGTAGGCAGTGAACTCTCTTCTGAGCTTGTAGTCGCCTCTTTGTTTTTCAAAGTCTGATGGTGAGAACCGGAGGTTGATATTATCTTCATCAATATTATAAGTATGGGAGACAGCTTCCCTGATGATCTCCTCATCAGTTTTTCCGATTCCGCCTATTGATATAACAGGAGCTTCAGGTTTCGGAACGTTACCGGGATACCAGTTTTTAAGAGGAAGATTGAAATGACTGCTTAATGTATTGATAATCCTCGATGTGCCATTTGCTTTACCATCTGTTGAATAGCCTGCAATATGAGGTGTAGCCAGGAATGTTTTCGCCATAAGGTCAAGGTCGAGATCAGGTTCCTGCTCCCATACATCTATTACGGCTCCTGCCAGCTTCCCGGACCTGAGAGCCTCCTTCAGGGCGCCTGTTTCTGCCACCTCACCACGTGAAGTATTTATAAACCAGGTTCCCTTTTTCATCTTTTTGAAGCTCTTTTCATTAATAAGATGCCAGGTATAATCTTCCCCAACTACATTTAACGGGACATGAAGCGTCACAATATCAGATTTATACAGAATCGTTCCAAGATCGACAAAATTCTTTTCACCCTCCTTCCTTGCCCTGGGCGGATCATTGAGAAGAACATTCATCCCGAGAGTAAGTGCTAGTTTTTCGACCTTTGAACCCACATTTCCGACACCAACAATCCCGATTGTCTTACCTTTCAGGCTGAAACGGAATTCCGCAGCTATCTTCAACAGGGCAGCTGCCATATATTGCTGTACAGACAATGAATTACACCCCGGAGCATTGGTCCAGAATATCTTGTTCTTTTCACAGAAATGAGTATCGATGTGGTCAAAGCCTATGGTTGCAGTCCCGATAAATTTTACCCTGGTACCTTTAAGAAGCGATTCTGTACATTTTGTCCTGGTTCTTGTCAGCAAAACATCTGCATCCCTGAGGATCTTATTACTGATCTGTTTACCGGGAAGGTAAATTACTTCAGCAAATGGCTCCAGAACACCTTTAAGAAAAGGGATTTTATCGTCAGCAATAATCTTCATTGTGTATAATATTTCTTGTGAAATTAAATAATTTTAATGAATTATCTGATGTTAAAAAGATTCAGTAAACGGGGACCTATTCAATTATCATCATTTCATTCAGCAGATACCCTGCTCCGGCATATTTATCGATAATAAACAATATATACCTGATATCGAGGCTTATATTGCGGCTCTGGTCGGGATTAAATGCCATATCGCTGGCGACTCCCTCCCATGCCCTGTCGAAATTGATACCGATCAGGTGCCCGTCGGCATTTATCACCGGACTTCCCGAATTGCCGCCTGTTGTATGATTATTGGCAATAAAACAGACGGGGACTTCCCCATCCTGAGTATACCGCCCGAAATCCCTGGTGAGATACAATTGCTTCAGTTTATCAGGAACATCATAATCATATATTTCAGGATTATCTTTCTCCATGATGCCTTTTAAGGTTGTGTAGTGTTTAAAATATACAGCATCTTTTGATTGATACCCCTGTACTGTGCCATAAGCAATCCTGAGAGTAGAATTTGCATCAGGGTAAAACAGGCGATCTTTGTCAAATTCCATCTGCAGGGTCATATAATCCTTGTTAAGTCTCTGTATTTCAGATGATATACTGTTTAGTTCCCCCCTGACGTTTGCAGACAGGAAGTCACTGACACTTTTGGCGAGCCTGTAAAACGGGTCTTTCTGAAGCTTAGCCAGACTGCCCTCGTTGAAACTATTTACCAAAGCAATGAATCTTTCTTCGTCAGTAAAAATTGTTTTGCTGTACATTTTATCAGCGAATGACCGGAAGTTCCCTTTACATGCTTTTTTAATTTTAATATACCCGGGCGCCTGCCATTCAGGGTCAAGATTTTCGCCATACATTGTCATTACTGCTTCAAACAGCTTTTTATCCGTCTCCTGATTATAATTTTTGAAAAAGCCCTTAGCTGTGTTAACAAGCTCATTCCTGGCAACATTTATTTTCTCTGAACCCGGTTTATTTTCATACAATCCTGCAAAGGCGATCATGTACCTGGCAAATCCTACCGCTTCTGCTCCGTTATTGAAGAAAACATCACTGGTATAGCTGTTAACCAGGATGTAATCCTTAATCTCTGAATACAATTCCTTATATCTGGGCAGCAAATTCCCATACTTTGCTTTTCTGGCTTCATCTGCATTTATCCAGTCTGTCAATTTGTTTTCAAACTCTTGTTTCTTTCCAATGATATTCATTCTTTCAAGGCCCTGGTTCTCTCCGATCCATTTCTTCCAGCCATTGGCGATACCCGATTTCTTTGCTGAATACTGTAGTCTGATCAGGGGATCAGAGTTAATTGCCGACTCCATTATCTCAATCTTCCTGGTATTGATAGCGATCCTTTTCGGATTTATGTAATTCTTAACCATTTCGATATAATACGACGGAGCATATTCAGATGTTGATCCGGGATAGCCGAATACCATTGTAAAATCACCTTCATTAACTCCTTTGAGAGAAACGGGGAAATGATACAAAGGCTTATAAGGCTGGTTTTCATTTGAAAATGGTGCCGGCCTGTTATCCTTGTTTGCATAGATACGGAACAGCGAAAAATCGCCTGTATGACGCGGCCAAATCCAGTTATCTGTCTCTCCGCCGAATTTTCCAATTGCCGAGGGAGGTGCTCCGACCAGCCTTATGTCGGTAAATGTCTCATAAACAAGCAGGAAATACTGGTTGCCCATATAAAAAGGCCTGATACTGGCTGTATAAACGGTACCTTCAATTGCACTTTTTCTGATCTCTTCCGAGTTTGATTCAATGGTCTGTTCACTTTTAGCATCATCCATATCGCTGGTTACACCCTTCAGTACCTTTTCAGTCACGTCTTCCATCCTTTTAAGGAAGGTTACAAATAATCCGGGGCATGCCAGTTCCTCTTCATGAGACATAGCCCAGAAACCATTTGTCAGGTAATCATGTTCCAGGGAAGAAAGAGCCTGTATCCGGCCGTATCCGCAATGATGATTGGTCAGCAGTAATCCATTGGGAGAGATAACTTCTCCTGTACAACCTCCTCCAAATGAGACCACTGCATCCTTCATGCATGCCCTGTTAATACTGTAAATATCTTCGGCAGTCAGTTTAAATCCCTTTTCCTGCATCAGCTTTATGTTGTATTTTTCAATCAGCAAGGGGATCCAGATGCCTTCGTCGGCCAGAGAAGCACAAGTTGAGTGAATTACTAAAAAAAGAGCAGGTATTAATAAGAACTTTTTCATAGTAATATTGTTTTATTATTCTCATGTACTCACCCCCTTCTTTTCCCCCTCTCTGCTGAAGCAAAGAGGGGGAAAGTATTAATATTCAATTATATAGCCCTCTGCCTTGCTTTAGCAGGGGGTTGGGGGAAGGGTATATGTTATCTTATAAATTCTCTCAGTTCCTTATACAACCTCTGTACCGGCAGCCCAACCACATTAAAATATGATCCCTCAATCTTGCTGCAGGCTGCCAGGCCGATCCATTCCTGGATCCCGTAAGCTCCGGCTTTATCATAAGGTTTAAATTCTTCAACATAATAGTTTATCTCCTCATCCGAAAGCCTGTCAAATGTCACTTTTGTTGAAACGGAGAATGTCTTCTCTTTTGAAGATGACAGAAGGGTGACACCTGTTATGACCTCATGCGTGTCATTAGAAAGATCTCTTATCATTTGCCTGGCTTCTTCCGCTCCGGCAGGTTTTCCAAGCACCTTGTTTTTGCACCAGACTATTGTATCGGCTGTGATAACTATCTCATTATCTGATATTTCATTTTTAAATAGTTTTGCTTTTTCGCGGGACAGGTAAACAGCTATCTCTTCCCCTGAAAGGTTTTGCGGGTAGCTTTCAGTATAATCTTTAATAATGACATCGAATTTTATTCCCAGCTGTCTCAGCAGCTTTTGCCTTCTCGGTGAACGTGATGCAAGAATTATCCTGTATTTATTCAGGTTGTCTATTATCATTTTTTCAGAAAAGGTTCCAGGTAATTATTGCTTTCACAACCAGTGAATACAGGATTCCTGTGAGCATAACTACCTTCATGATGGTGCTGGCGCCGTGCAGCTGTTTTTTATCACTGCTTCTGAATACCTGGAAAATAATGAAAAGCAGCGGCAGAACGACAAACACTGAAAGATAGATCAGTGTTATTTCATCATAAATAAAGAGGCCCCATACCAGGTAAAGCAATGCTATTGTAATGATTATCAGGCCGGTGACCACAATCTTTGAAGCTGGGATCCCTATTCCCACCGGCACAGTGTTCCGGCCATAAGTCAGATCACCTTCAAAGTCTTCAATATCCTTAATTATTTCACGTGTGAGAGTTGTAAGAAATGCAAAAAGGGAAAAACCGCCAATCCAGTAAAACAGGAAACCAAGGCTGGGAATTTCAACTGCAATGACCGTATAATGTCTGTAAAGGAAAGGCCATTCATATAAAATTACCATGAAGGGGACCATTGCTGTCAACAG
>CAZLCF010000036.1:0-17251 GCA_964557905.1 uncultured Rikenellaceae bacterium
GACTTTTATCTTTTTACTTTTGTCTTTTATCTTCTGCATGAATAATGCAGGCTAAGATACTTATTTTGAATTTTTTTCTAAAAATACTTGACTTATTCCAAATCATTGATTAAATTTTTAACAAAAAATATGATTAATTTCTAATCAAACTATTTATTATGGAAAAATTCGACAAATTTTGCCAGAGTTGCGGGATGCCAATGGAACAAGATCCGGGAAATGGAGGAACAAATGCTGACGGTTCAAAAACACAGAAATACTGTAGTTATTGTTACCAGGAAGGCAAGTTCAAAGACAGTTTTACGAAACCTTCTGAAATGGTAGCTTTCGTGAAAGGTAAATTGAAAGAGATGAATTACGGGCCTTTAAAAAGGTGGTTCTATACCTCACATATATCACGGCTGGAACGCTGGAAGAGATAAGAGCAAGCAAGCCTGAAACCGGCAACTGCAATCCCTGAACAATTCCCTGAATCCTTTGTGAATTACAAGACCTGGCTTTCTTCGGGGAATTTGTATCTTTATTTTTTATTCAAGACATGAAGATTAATAACTTGATTTTCATCCTGGTTATTTTATTATCATTTAATGCGGGATGCAAGAATAAGCAGCCAAAAGAGATTTCGGAAATTACTGTCAGGCTGCCTGTTGACACAGTTGGCTTTGCACAGTATTCATGGCAGATGGACACCCTGATGTCACGGCTGGACCGGGAGGGCTGGAAAAAGACGAAAGGATTGCCATGGAAACTTGCAATCTGTCCGCATGACGATTATACATATGTCGGGACTCTTTATCCTGAAATACTTCAGAATATTAAAGCACCTAACCTGATCCTTCTGGGAGTTGCACATAAGGCAGCCCAGCTGGGAATTGAAGACTCTCTCGTGTTTGATACTTATAATTTCTGGAAAGGGTTAAGGAAGAATGTGGCAATTTCGCCTGCGAGAGAAGAATTGCTTACTATGCTTAAGTGCAAATTTGCCATGGTGAGCGATACAATGCATAAGATAGAGCATTCTGTTGAGTCTATGATACCGTTTCTACAATATTTCAATAAAGAGATCTCCATAGTTCCGATTCTGGTTCCGGCTATGAATCAGGATAGAATGGAAGAGTGTGGCAAAGCCCTGGCTTATGCAATAAAAATGGTCGCTGAGAAGCACGGATGGGAGTGGGGCAAAGATTACGCAATAATTGTAACAACCGATGCGGTCCATTATGGAAATGAAGACTGGGGAGGTGTCGACAGGGCTTATTTTGGATGTGACGAAGCCGGTAACCTTAAGGCACTCGCATATGAACAAGAGATCATCAACAATTGCCTTGCAGGTAAAGTGACACCGGATAACTTTAAATTATTCAGTACATATACCTTAAAACCTGATAATTATAAAGAGTACAAATGGACCTGGTGCGGCCGGTACTCTGTTCCAACCGCCTTATATGCTTCATATTATCTCAATGATTCACAACCACTTACAGGTGAATTCATAGGATATTCAACAAGCATCACTTCTCAGCATGTTCATGTCGATGATATAAGGATGGGACGGACTGCTATTGCAACTAATTGTCACTGGGTAGGTTACGCTGCGCTGGGCTACAGATAGGAGATATGCAGGGAATCAACCAAAACAAACATATTCACTGATCAGAGGAAGGCCATGGAACTCTTTGATTACCAGGTTATTCTTCAGGATAATATCTGCTCTTGCCATGAATTTTATTCCTTTGGGATCCCCGGAAATACGCCTGACGAAGGCCGACAGCAACCGGCCTGCCTGATCCCTGAGATCCATGAATTCATTATAAATCACCGCGTTCTGATCATAGATCTCCAGTGAGATCTCGCCCGTCTTGTGCTTCGCACTGATCAGGTATCTGGCAGGATAAATGATTGATAAGACTGAAGATGCTTTTTCTACATGTGCAACAAAATCCAGATATGAAAATTCCATTATTTGATTGTCAACCCGGAGAAACAGCTTTGAATATGTGCTTTTGTCTTTGTTTATGATTAATGAAAATGTAAGGTCAATATCTTTTGAATGCAGGCGACCCCATAAAAGCCTGCTGACCGGAATCTTGAGGGAAATATTTCTTATTCTTAGCAGGTCCGTGTAACCTGGGGAATCAAAGATACTTATAATACCAGCATCATATTTAAGAAAGCCATTGACTTTGCTCTTAATATGAAGAGGTCCCCAGGTGAGCATGTTATGTCCTGATATTCTTATTTCCATGTCATTCAAAAGAGTGGATGGCTGGCTTATATTTTCATAAACCAGATCTATCTCCAGTGCTGAGGTTGATAAATTAACCTTAATTGAACGATCCTCAATATTTATTGTCCCCTCAGAAAATACAATTTCATTCTCGTTAGCATTTATGAATCTGATCTTTGTTTTAATATTGAACCGGGATAAATAATTCCCTGATGGACCCGGGGTAGAGCACTGGGCCTGTAAAATTGAATAATAGCCGCCTGCCTTCAGGATCGAAATATAAAAAATAAGGTAGTCCTTGTTTTCAGTGATAATATCAAAGAAATATTTATTAAATCCCAATAACTTCATTTCCTAAGTTATCTCATAATGATCTTTTTGTTATAAAGTTCTTTTATGATGACTTCAAGCAGGTCCTGGTATTTAAGCACGCTTTCATTATCAAAAGTTATCTGGTAAAGAACTTTTTTGGACTCGTTATAAATCTGAAGCTTGTAATTGCTTTCAATGGTAGCAGCACTGATCTCACTAAGTGCAATTATCTGTTTCCCGCTGTTTTTAATGATCGTAATTGATTTATCACTTAACAAACAGATTCCTTTTAATGATGGTCTGAAAACAAATTTTGTTTCGGTCCAGAGTTGACAGGCTGAAAGGTAGATCAATTTTTCATCCGGTTCCAATAGACTGGAGTATTCGTTAATTAAATATTCAGGTAACATGTTATAAATATCAGAATATCTGATTTTTATATAATCATAAAGTTCCGGTATTGCTCTGGTCGTAATGACGTCTCTCTGTTTGATTTCGAGTTTTAGATCCGGTCTGAGAAAAATAAGATTCTTACATGCGGGGCAGTACAATGTATCAGGAGGAATTTCAGCAGGAGTTTCAGGATTAAGACAGACCGGACATTTGTATATAACTTTGGAGAGATTCTCAATTCTGTTCTTTCTGTGGTATAGTTTAGTATCCTCAATTTCCTGTTTTGGTTCGACAATATTCCTCAGGAAGATTTCCAGCTTTTCGGGATCGGCTTCCTTATCGATCAGTACCGGCTTTTCAACTGTTAGGGTAATATTGCCGGGTGTCAGATGGTTGGCCCATCTTGGCCATGAATGATAATTCCCTTCAATCCTTACCGGTACTACCGGAATATGATTCATGTGCTGTAATAACCTGATGGATTGAGGTTTAAAAGTACGTAATTTACCTGTCCAGGAACGCCCTCCTTCAGCAAACATGCAAATGGAATAACCTGATCTTAGGGCAGATAATATTTTTTGTGTTCCTTCGAAATCTTTTGTAAAACGTTTCCTTGGGATGACCCCGAACCATGAAAAAATTCTTCTGATTAAAGGGTTTCGGAACATTTCAAAAGTTGAAATATGTTTCAGCGGGACAGGTATTGCATAGCTGATAAAGAACGGATCAAAGTAGTGGCGGTGACCAGAAATAACGATGAACGGGAGGGAGGAGGGTATATTTCCAAGGTTTATTACCTTAAACCTGAAGAGAACCTTGAATAGTATAAATCCTGGTATCTTAATCCACTGGTGCGAATGAGGTACGAGCAACGGCACATTTTTTTTGTACCAGATATATTGATTGCCAAAACGTTTGATAAGAATTGATTCTTCCCGGATAACATATAGAATAACCAGGAATATAAATGCAGGAAAGACAATGAATAGCAACGCTTTTGATCTGATTATCAATGCGATACCTAATAACATAACTGATGCAAAAAGGTATATCGGATGTCGCCAGATGGCAAAAACACCTCTCTGGATAATTTTATCAGGTGGTGTGGCGGATACCGGGAATTCACCGCTAAAATATTTAAACTGGTAAATTGTGAGTAAAAGCAGCATGAAACCGGAGATCCCGAGAATATAACCCGGAATAACCGTGCCGGAAGGTAATTTGTGGTTTGAGAAACAGAACTTATCCAGCACCAGCGAGGCATAATACAGTAATCCCGGTATTATTATCCAGAAAACAATAAAAAAAATAACTACGTATGTTCTCCTTTTCATATAATCTCTTAATGAAACGGAATTTGGGTCAAGGTTTTATTATTTACCGAAATAGTTTTGTTTTCTTATATAGTGTCCCGATTATAAAATGAGGTATCAGAGGAGCCAAAAGGACGATGAGCTTATTCAGAAAGCCCGGAGTACATTCTGCATGGTTGTTAAAAAGTGCATTTATACCAGCTTTTGCGACAACCTCTGGTTCTTTCATAACACCAAGCTTCCTTTTCACGGGAGTATTGAATTTACCGGAATCATATAATTTTGTAGCAGTGGCCCCGGGAATCAGGCAGGTCACCTTTATGTTGTACCTTTTCAATTCGGTTCTGAGAGCCCGGGTGAAATGACGAAGAAAAGCTTTTGTAGGTCCGTAAATTGATATTGTCGGATAAGGCATTACAGATGAAATAGAAGAGGTGTTGAGTATAAATCCTTTCCGCCGTTCAATCATTAGTTCCCCGAACAGGCGACAAAGCATGGCAGGTGTTGTCATATGCAGATTCAAAATGGATTTCATCCGGGAATGATCAATTTTCAGGGTTTCCCCGAAATACAGAGTACCTGCATTATTAACCAGGACTTCAATTTTCAGGTTATTTTTTTTACAATAATCGTAAATTTCCTGGGCCGAATTTTCCAGTGACAGGTCAGTATTGACCAGGCTGACGCTGATCCGGTAATCATCCTCCAGTTTCTTTTTCAGATCATCCAGCCGGTCAGGCTGATTGCTTACAGCTACAATATCATAACCTTTTCTTGCCAGTTCTTCCGAAATATGCCAGCCAATACCTGAGGAGGCACCAGTAACCAATGCATATTTTTGGAAATTATCCATCTATTTCAGCATGTTCATTATTTTAGGATCGGGATTTTCTTCGTTCAGGATACAGGTAGCCATCTGACTGTACATCACGGCAATACAATAATTGCAGGTATCGCATTCGGAGCGGGACAATTCATTGAGCTGCAGTTTCTTAATGAAATCAGGGTCTTTAATGAGCGCTCGCGCCAGAGCAACAAACTCAAATCCGTTGTCAAGAACCTCGTTGATTTTTTCGTGTGAGATTAATCCGCCCACATATATTAAAGGCAGCTTTAAATGCTCCCGGAATTTTATTGCATCAATAAGAAAATATGCTTCATGGAATGGCTCTTCTTTTACCAGGTATTTACCCAGGAGCCTTACAAAAAACTTCATCAGCAGGTTACTGATGTAATATGCAAAGACCTTAATAGGCATTGCTCCGCGCATTACATACATTGGCGCCTTGCTTACAAAGCCTCCGCTGAGTACCAGTGCATCAGCACCTGAATTCTCAAGCATTTTCGCCACCTCCAGCGATTCCTCCGGTTCCATGCCTCCCCTGAAACCATCCCGGATATTGGTCTTTACCACGACAGCGATATCTGCTCCAGCAGCATTTTTTACTTCATCCATCACCATCAGCATAAACCTGGCCCTGTTTTCGAGAGTACCTCCAAATATATCTGTTCTCCTGTTGGTATATGGTGAAAGAAACTGACTGATGAGATACCCGTGTCCTGCATGCACTTCCACAGCATCAAATCCGGATTCGCGGGCAAGATGGACAGCCTTTCCAAAAGACTTTACAACTTTTTGTATATCATCATTATTCATGGTTCGAGGGAAAGCAGGCCCATAAAGATTGATCCGTGCAGAAGGGGCCATCGGCCGTACTCCCGTAATTGAATAACTGGTCATATTACCACAGTGCCCGATCTGGACTGAACAGGCAGCACCTTCCTTATGAACGGCATCTGTTAGTTTGATCAGGCCCGGTACTGCTTCTTTCCTTAGCCAGAGCTGATGCGGAAAGGAAAGCCCGGATTTATCAACTGCAGCATAGGCTACAGTGGTCATTCCGATACCGCCTGCTGCAACGGTACGATGATAATTCAGAAGGTCATCTGAGGGCATATTTCCCGGACACATTCCTTCAAAAGCTGCTGCGCGTATAGTTCTGTTTCGCAGAGTAAGAGGGCCAAGCCTGAACGGAGTAAAAAGTATCTCTTGAGAAGAATTCATTTGTCTCTGTTGCCTATATTAGCAGATCAAATATACAAGAATTAGTTACTGTAAATCCTGAATGGATTTCTTATCCGTTTTTATTTCCGGTATAAACTTTTATCTTCGTCGTTTATTTTATTTACGATAAAAACAAATTCCGTATGATTAAAAACTTTTCAATAAGTCCAGCTGGAGAGAAATTCCCATTACCAGAACCTGAGGATTATAAGGCTGAATTTGAAAGCCTTAAGAAACGTGTTGATCAGGAACGTTCAAAGAATCGTGAAATTGTTGTGGTGATGGGTGTTGGATTCGTCGGTGCAGTTATGGCTGCAATTGTTGCCGATACTGTTGATAAAAAGGGGCAACCCTCAAAATTTGTGATAGGAATGCAGCGTCCCAGTGCAAGAAGCTACTGGAAAATTCCTATGCTTAATCGTGGTATTTCTCCCGTGAAAGCTGAAGATCCTGAAGTGGATCCGATGATTCAACGATGTGTAAAGGAGAAGAAAACCCTTATAGCAACCTATACTTATGATGTTCTGAAACTGGCTGACGTTGTTGTAGTTGATGTACAATGCGATTACCTGAAAGAGGACCTGGGGTATGTCCGGTCAGGAGAGACCGATATGGCAGCTCTGGAGGCTTCCCTGCACGTTATTGCAGAGCACGTTCCACCCGATGCACTCATTTTGATTGAAACCACTGTTGCACCCGGAACTACAGAACAGGTTGCATATCCGATAATGAAGAAAGTTTTCAGAAATAGGGGTATTGAATCAGATCCATTGCTTGCGCATAGTTACGAGAGAGTTATGCCAGGACGGAATTATGTTGCCAGTATCCGTGATTTCTGGAGAGTTTGCAGCGGTATCAACGAGAAGGCAAAAGAACGGGTTGTTAAGTTTTTAAATGAGGTGCTGAATACTGAAAAGTATCCCCTGACAGTTATGGACAGACCCATAGAATCAGAGACAGCAAAAATAGTTGAAAACAGTTACAGAGCTACCATTCTGGCTTTTCTTGATGAATGGAGCTTATTTGCAGAGCAAAATGGAGTGGATCTTATTAAGGTGATAAAAGCCATAAAAGTGAGGCCGACACACAGTAACATCATTTTCCCGGGACCGGGAATAGGAGGTTATTGTCTGCCCAAGGATGGTGGTCTGGGTCTTTGGGCTTATAAGCATATTCTTGGTTTTGAGGATGATATCTTTAAGATCACACCCCTGGCAATTGATATAAATGATACACGTGGATTGCATGTCGGGCAGCTGGTCCGTGATGCACTGAGGAATATGGGTCAGCCAATAGCAGGAGCTGATATCCTGGTTCTCGGTGCGGCTTATCGTGAAGATGTCGGAGATACACGTTACAGCGGCTCAGAAATCGTAATCAGGAAACTTGCTGAAATGGGAGCGGAGATACGTGTGCATGATCCTTATGTTGAGCACTGGTGGGAATTTGAACAGCAGGATACATTTCCGGGACCGGGACAGAGCAAAGCAAGGTTCTTCCGGAACCAGGAAAAACTAAAGGAGATCCGTATCGAACAGAATCTGAACAAAGCGCTTAATCATGCGGAAGCAGTCATATTCGCCGTACCTCATAAGGCATATCTTCATCTGGATCCTGATGAAGTTGTAAAAACGATAGGTCAGCCTGCTGCTATCATCGATTGCTTTGGAATATTAAGTGATGAAACGATCCGGCGTTATTTCGAACTCGGATGCGAGGTAAAGGGACTTGGACGCGGGCATATAAAACGTATCAAGGACGAGGTACAGAAATTATAGAGGATCAGACTGTGTCAGTCGAAATGCAGTGAAGGCTGAAGTAAACCATCTGAGCTGAGAAGGGAATTGTCATATGAAAAAAATAATCGAATCAATATCAGAAGTATTTTATAAATTCTTATCCTCTTATTATCGCAATCGTCTTTCATCTGATATCGGAATACAACTTCGGATGAGAGCATTAAACGCGACTTGTGGATATATCGAGAGAAACCTCGTTAATGTCCCATTATTCATTGATAAACAACAAGTTATAGATTTTGCACTGAGTAAAGTGCAAATCAGCGGAATATATTGTGAGTTTGGAGTATACAAGGGAAAATCAGTCAATTATATAGCCAGAAAAGTTTCACAAAAAGTCCATGCTTTCGACTCTTTTGAAGGATTACCTGAAACATGGTCAGCAAGTCACAAAAAGGGACTCTTTGCACTGGATAAAACACCTGTTTTTGAAAAAAATGTGGTTATACATAAAGGATGGTTTGATGATACATTACCTGTATTTATTAAAGAATTCAATGAAAAGGCAGCTTTTTTGCACATTGATTCTGATTTATATTCTTCAGCTAGGTCAGTGCTTCAATGGCTGGATGACAGAATAGTGGAAGGGACAATTATTTTATTTGATGAATACTTTAATTATCCATTTTGGGAACATCATGAGTTTAAAGCGTTTCAGGAATTTGTTCAAAAGAATAATGTCAAATATGAATACCTGTGTTATAATTCAAATTCATACGGATCGAACGTTGCTGTGAAAATATTGAAACGACGATAGAGAAGGCAGATGTCAGCCAGCAAGCTGAGGCGAATAGTATTATAACAACAAGAAATTCCTTTTTTCCTATAATTAATATTATGTCAAATAGAAATTAATATGTTCAGAATGGATCTTTTATTTACTAATAGACAATAACCAAATAACCAGAATTAATAACCTAAAACTTCCTCTGCCCTTCCAGGAACATTAAAGAAAAAAAGAAGGAAGCTTATCAGCATCCCTCTTCGATATTAACAAAATTAGAACTTATTTCTGTTCAATTGCGTTCACTTTTGCTCTTATTTCTTCATACTTGGCATTAAAGGAAGGATCTTTTATCTTAAGTCTGTAGTATAATTCCTGAAGACTTCTCAGTGCATAAATATCATTCGGATTAAGTTCATGTGCTTTCTCCATATATGGCAATGCCTTTGCATATACAGCATTTGCCACGTCAACAGCAGCGCTGTATTCCTTCACATCCATAATATCATTCGCCTTTATGATCATATCTGCTGCTTTATTTATATATGCAGCACCCAGACCATACTGCGAATCAAAAAGGTCCGATTTCAGCTCAACGGATCTGGTCAGCTCAGAAATGGCATCATCAAATTTGTTCTGATTGAGATACATAATCCCGGTTGCAAAATACAGGCTGAAATTGTTCGGGTCAACCTCTTTTGCGACTTTTATGTATTTGAGGGCTTCATCAAATTTGTTGCTTTTCAGGTACAAGTCGATCAACTGAAGAGTAATTGTATTATCACCGGGAAATTTGTTAGGAAGATCAAGCAGATAAGCTTCAGCCTTGACAGTATCACCCTGTCCCAGAATACTTTCATAGATCTGGTAATACGGTGTAATTGCCATATATTTCAATTCAGCGCATTTCTCAAAGAATTTGATGGCCTCATTATATTTTTTGGAATTAATGGCAGCAAGACCGGCATTATAATACATTCCGGTGTCAATAATTCCGGCATATTTATCACTTTCGGTGATTTTAATTTGTGTTTCAAATGATTTAAGTGCTCCTTCAAAATCAGTTGCTTCGAACTGTTTGCTTCCCTGCGAATAAAGATCGAGAGCCAGTGAGTTATAGATCATATTGGTAATAATCCTTTTCTTGATACTGCCTTTGGTATCAAGTTCCATTGCTTTTTCGTATGCTGCATATGCCTCGCTCAGCGGATCTGAATAATATGAACTGAAATTCGGGTTTTCAGCTTCAAATACTGCCTGGCAAAGCTTTCCTTTTGCAAAGTATGTATTAAACCAGTTCTTTGATTTTTCGTTTACAAAAGCCTGATCAAGGGCTTCTTTGGCTTTATCCAGGGCACCCTGATCAATAAAGCTGAGGGCACTGGTTACTTTTCCCTTTTGTGCCATCACTCCCAGTGAAATACTGACAGCTGCAATGAGCAGAAATAATTTTTTCATGATTATTGTTTTAATTTGTTTAATTTTCTAAATAATTTTCAAATTTATAACATTACATTTTAATCTTCAAATTCTTTGCCATTTTCCTCAGCATTCTTATTATTTTCTTCAGAAATGGTTTTTTCTTCTTCATCCTCCTCATTAACAAGCACACATGCCACTGATGCTATCGTATCATTCTCCTTCAGGTTGATCAGCCTTACACCCTGTGTTGCACGACCCATAACGCGGAGAGCCGAGACAGAACTTCTCAGGATATTTCCGGATTGTGTTATAATCATCAGGTCGTGATTATCGGTAACATCTTTCAGAGCGATCAGGGAACCTGTTTTTTCTGTGATATTAATGGTCTTCACTCCTTTTCCTCCACGGTTGGTGATTCTATAACCATCTATGTCTGACCTCTTTCCGTATCCTTTTTCAGCCACTACAAGGATGTCCTTTTCCTTGTTCTCAACTGTAATCATGCCAATTACGAAATCTGTCTTCTCATCTGCCAGCCTAATGCCCCTTACTCCTGATGCAGTCCTTCCCATTGGTCTTACAGATGCTTCAGGGAACCGGATCGCACGTCCCGATTTTACAGCCAGCATGATGTGATGTTTGCCGTTGGTCATCCTGGCTTCAAGAAGTTCGTCGCCTTCCCTTACAGTAATTGCATTTACCCCATTGGCTCTTGGCCTGGAATAAGCCTCCAGGGATGTCTTTTTGATGATGCCCTTCTGGGTACAGAGCACAATATAATTATTATTGATATAATCAGAATCATTCAGATTCAGGACATTAATATATGCTCTTACATTATCGTCAGCTTCTATATTTATCAGGTTTTGCATTGCCCTGCCCTTTGAGGTGCGGGATCCTTCCGGTATAGCAAAGACTTTAAGCCAGTAGCATTTCCCTTTGCTGGTAAAGAAAAGCATTGTATTGTGCATCGTTGCTATATAGAGATGCTCAATAAAATCTTCATCCCTGGTTGTTCCTCCTTTTGCTCCTGTTCCTCCCCTGTTCTGTCTTCTGAAATCAGTCAGCGGAGTCCTTTTAATATAGCCCATATGCGAAATTGTGATCACCATTTCTTCATCGGCATAAAAGTCCTCGGGATTGAACTCTTCTGCATTCAGCACTATTTCAGTGCGTCTTTTATCTCCGTATTTTTGCTTGATCTCCAGCAGTTCATCTTTTATTATCTTCATCTGAAGGTCGATACTGGCAAGGATGCTCTTCAGGTAATCAATCAGATCTTTGACTTCCTTATACTCCGAACGCAGTTTTTCCTGTTCAAGGCCGGTAAGCTGGCGAAGTCTCATTTCAACAATTGCCCTGGCCTGTACGTCTGAAAGGTTGAATCGTTCCATGAGCCTTTCTCTTGCCATGTCGGGGGTTTGAGAGGATTTGATCAGAGCTATTACCTCATCAATATTATCGCTGGCAATTATCAGCCCTTCAAGTATATGGGCCCTTTTCTCAGCCTGGTCCAGATCATACTTTGTCCTTCTAAGAACAATATCATGACGGTGTTTGACAAAATAATGAATAAGTTCTTTGGTATTGAGTGTCCTTGGCCGGCCTTTTACAAGTGCAATATTGTTGACATTGAATGTCGTTTGCAGTGAGGAATATTTATACAGGTGATTAAGAATAATATTCGCGCTGGCATCTTTCTTCAGTATGATGACGATCCTCATCCCGTTCCTGTCCGATTCATCATTAATATATGATATGCCTTCAAGTTTCTTTTCATTAATAAGGTCTGCGATCTTGCGGATCATTTCAGCCTTATTCACCATGTAAGGAATTTCAGTCACAACTATACATTCCCTGCCTGAATGAGTTAATTCAATTTCGGTTTTAGCCCTTACCACGATCCTTCCCCTGCCTGTTTCACAGGCATCCCTGATACCCTGTTCGCCATATATAATCCCTCCTGTCGGAAAATCGGGTCCCTTGACATATTTTAATATCTCATCTGCTGTAATATCGTTATTATCAATATAGGCGACTGTTGCGTCGATGATCTCCGATATGTTGTGTGGCGGCATGTTTGTTGCCATGCCGACAGCAATTCCGGAGGCTCCGTTTACCAGCAGGATTGGAATACGTGTAGGAAGTACCACCGGTTCAGCAAGTGAATCATCAAAATTTGGCTGGAAATCAACAGTTTCTTTATCGATATCCGATAATGTTTCTTCAGCAATTTTTGTAAGTCTTGCTTCAGTGTACCTCATGGCTGCCGGGCTGTCGCCGTCGACTGAACCGAAGTTCCCCTGCCCGTCGACCAGGGGATATCTTAACGACCATTCCTGTGCCATCCTGACCATGGCTTCATATACTGATGAATCACCATGCGGATGGTACTTACCAAGCACCTCTCCCACTATTCTTGCCGACTTCTTGTAAGGTTTATTCGATAATACTCCCAGTTCCGACATTCCGAAGAGCACCCGGCGATGAACCGGTTTAAGCCCGTCTCTCACATCAGGCAATGCCCTCGATACAATGACCGACATTGAATAGTCAATATAGGCCGACTTCATCTCCTCCTCAATATTTACCGGGATTATCCTTTCTCTTTCTGCCATAACAGATTAATAATTAAATAATTACATAAGTCAAATCCGCTTAGTGATTTAACCTACGAAAATAGTGATTATTCGGCTATTTTTGAGCTTTTCAGGCAGTGAATTTTTAACATTCATTGTTCATAATTGGGCATAATAATTGCCATACATAAAAATGGTATAATTTAACTTTGATCTTTCATTTATATGTACTTTTGTCGGAAAGCATCTGACAGAATGGCTGGCAACAGTTACGTGAAAGATTATTGACACGTTTTGATATATGGATTCACAGTTTTCACAGAGAGTAAAAGATATTCTGGGCTATAGCAAGGAAGAAGCTATAAGGCTGGGCAACAGCCATATAAGCCCGGAGCATCTTTTTCTCGGCATATTAAGGGATGGAGAGGGTGTTGCGGTTGAAGTACTTATCAGCCAGGGCATTGATCTGATGGTACTCAAGGGATCACTGGAGAAGAGCATTAAGGTGGAAAGCCCCGTCCCTGTTGCAGATCATGAAGTAATACCTCTTTTACGAAGCACTGAAAGGATACTTAAACTGGTATATCTTGAAGCAAAAGCCCTGAAAAGCTCTGTAATAGAGTCGGAGCACCTTCTGCTGGCAATACTTAAAGATGAGAATGCTCTTGTAACAAGGTTCCTGTCCGAAATGGATGTAGATTATCAGTCAGTAAAACGGATGGTTGAAGCCGGATCTCCCAGCGCTAAAGCCGACTATCCAAGAGATGAAGATGATGAAGGTCAGGGTTTCGGTCCCCAGGGTAAAGGGCAGGCCGGGGCTCCCTCCTCCCCCAAATCCTCGTCCGATACCCCGGTCCTTGATAATTTCGGCATTGACCTTACAAAAGCTGCTGATGAAGGCCGGCTTGACCCTGTTGTCGGAAGAGAGCGTGAGATTGAAAGACTGGCTCAGATACTCTCCAGGAGAAAGAAGAATAATCCGGTCCTGATCGGAGAACCCGGGGTTGGCAAATCGGCTATTGCAGAAGGTCTTGCCCTGAGGATTTCCAAGAAGAACGTATCACGGGTGTTGTTCAATAAAAGGGTGGTAGCCCTTGACCTTGCCTCAATAGTCGCAGGAACAAAATACAGGGGACAATTTGAAGAGAGAATGAAAGCTATCCTTAATGAGCTTTCAAAAAATGACAATATTATTCTGTTCATTGATGAGATTCACACCATAGTTGGAGCAGGCGGGGCAACAGGTTCGCTTGATGCCGCCAATATGCTTAAGCCTGCACTGGCAAGAGGCGAGATACAATGCATAGGTGCCACAACTCTCGATGAGTACAGACAGCATATTGAAAAAGACGGCGCACTGGAGAGAAGATTCCAGAAGGTGCTTGTCGATCCGACAACTATTGAAGAAACCCTGCTCATTCTGCATAATATCAAGGAAAGGTACGAGGAGCATCATAATGTAATATATACCGATGGTGCCATTGATGCCTGTGTGAAGCTTACAAACCGTTATATTTCCGACAGGAACCTGCCCGATAAGGCCATTGATGCCCTGGATGAATCAGGTTCAAGGGTCCATATTTCTAATATTGTTGTTCCTGAGAAGATTCTGACGCTGGAAAAACAGCTGGAGGATACTAAAAAAGAGAAGATGACTGCCGTGAAGAACCAGAACTTCGAAAAAGCAGCAAGCTTCCGGGATCGTGAAAAGGACCTCCTTGACGCAATTGATATTGAAAAGAAAAAGTGGGAAAAAGAACTTGCCGTTAACAGGGAAACCGTTGATGCAGAGAAGGTTGCTGAAGTAGTGGCAATGATGACGGGTGTTCCTGTACAGCGAATTGCACAGACTGAGGGCACAAGATTGCTTCAGATGGGCGATGAACTCAAAGGCAGCGTTATAGGACAGGATGAAGCAATCCAGAAAATAGTAAAATCGATCCAAAGAAACAGGGCTGGACTCAAGGATCCTAATAAACCTATAGGCACATTCATCTTTCTTGGTCCGACAGGCGTCGGAAAAACACAGCTCGCGAAAGTCCTGGCTAAATTCCTGTTCGACACAACAGACAATCTTGTCAGGATAGATATGAGCGAATATATGGAGAAATTTTCCGTATCACGGCTCGTCGGAGCGCCTCCCGGATATGTCGGATATGAGGAAGGAGGCCAGCTTACGGAAAAAGTGAGACGCAAACCATATTCTGTTGTTCTCCTGGATGAGATTGAGAAGGCTCATCCTGATGTTTTCCATATCCTGCTTCAGGTTCTGGACGAAGGCCAGCTTACAGACAGTCTGGGACGCCGTGTTGACTTCAGGAATACAATAGTGATCCTGACTTCTAACATAGGAACCAGACAGATTGCTGAATTTGGTCATGGCATAGGCTTCGATACACAGGCGAAAAAAACTACAAGGGATGAACAGACCAAGAGTATACTGCAGAAAGCGCTTCAGAAGACATTTGCGCCTGAATTCCTTAACAGGATTGACGATGTCATAATGTTCAATTCGCTTGGGAAAGAAGAAATCAATAAGATTATTGATCTCGAACTAAAAGGCCTGTATGACAGGGTCAAATCTCTTGGTTATCAGCTAAAAATTGCCACTGCTGCCAGGGATTACATTGCCGAAAGAGGTTTTGATGCAACTTATGGCGCCAGGCCGCTAAAGCGGGCAATACAGAAATATCTTGAAGATCCTATGGCGGAGGTACTGATAAAAGCCGGTCCAAGCGATGATGATATAATAAATGTGGGATTCAACAGTGCCAAATCAGAGATCAAAATAAAGATCCAGAAGAAGAAGGATAGCGGGGAGGAACAGGAAGATAGTCCACCTGCTTCATGATGGATGAGGTCAGACTGGTTTCCCAAATAAATCAAATTCAGTTGATTGTGTTATAAGTACCTGGTAAAAATTACCAGGCTTCAGATTATATTCTACAGGAATCAGCACTTCCTGGTCGACCTCCGGACTATCATACTCTGTCCTTCCGGTATAAAACTCCTCCTCTTTCCTGTCGATAATCACTTTCAAAGTTCTTCCAACGAGATTTTCATTCAATCCGGCAGATATTTCCTGTTGTATTTCCATTATTTCTGAGACTCTCGATTCCTTGACCTCTTCAGGGATCTTATCTTTATAGCTATTATATGAGGGAGTTCCTTCTTCATGGGAATAGGCGAATACTCCGAGTCTCTCAAACCTGAAATTCTTAACAAACTCTTTTAATTCAAGGAATTCTTTTTCAGTTTCTCCAGGATGGCCTGTAATAAGGGTTGTCCTAATAGTTGATCCGGGTATTCCGGTGCGGAGTTTATTCAGGATTTCCTCCGTTTCGGTGCGGTTATGTGATCTTTTCATCAACCCCAGCATTTTGTCGCTGATATGCTGTATCGGAATGTCAATATACCGGCAGATCACCGGATTGTCCCTGATTAGAGGAATTAACTCAAAGGGAAAATTTGCAGGATACAGATAATGGAGCCTGATCCATTCAAATTGCTTGATTTTCAGGAGCTCTGAAACCAGTGCCGGAAGCTTCTGAGTTTTATAAAGATCAAGACCGTAGTAACTTAAGTCCTGTGCCACGAGGATAAGTTCCCTGACTCCCATAACGGCCAGCTGTTCAGCCTCTTTTACCAGTTCTTCAACAGGTCGGGATACACATTTTCCCCTGATGGCAGGAATGATACAGAAGACACATGTTCTGTCGCATCCTTCCGAGATTTTCAGGTACGCGTAATGGCCAGGATTGGTCAAAACTCTTTCCGTCATCAGTTCCGGCCTGTACCTGGCGCCCACCTCTTCCAGGACATCCTGAATATTCTTAACGCCGAAATACCTGTTCACTTCAGGAATTTCAGTTTTAAGAGCATCCATATATCGTTCTGAAAGGCAACCCATTACGTATAGATTCCTGATCTTCCCCGATTCTTTTGCCCTTATAAACCTCAAAATAGTATCAATGCTCTCTTCTTTTGCATCGTTAATGAAACCGCAGGTATTTATGATGACTGTTTCAGCTGAAAGATCGCCTGAATCATGCAGAATTTCATAACCGCCTTCGTGGAGCTGTCTAAGGAGCTTTTCGGAATCAACGACGTTTTTTGAGCAGCCAAGCGTAACTATATTTATCTTTCTGCTTTTCATGAAGGCAGTTCCTGTTGTCTTATTTACCTGAAGCAAAAAGTGAGTCGACGAACTCAACACGGTTAAATATCTGAAGGTCGTTCAGTTTTTCGCCGATACCAATATATTTAACGGGAATTTTGAACTGGTCGGAAATGCCGATCACAACGCCTCCTTTGGCAGTACCGTCCAGCTTTGTGATTGCCATGGCTGTCACATCTGTTGCTGCTGTAAACTGCCTGGCCTGTTCAAAAGCATTCTGTCCTGTCGAGCCATCCAGTA
>CAZLCF010000037.1:0-16827 GCA_964557905.1 uncultured Rikenellaceae bacterium
TCCTGACTGGCTCCAGTGACAATTGAATTTTACTACCCCTTCCATTTTAATTGAATTTATCTGAAAACATTTTTTTAATATCATTTTCTGCAGGCTTGCAGATACCTTTTTCTGTAATTAGACCGGTTATATATTTTGCCGGAGTCACATCGAATCCATAGTTTGCTGCTGTGGTATTTTCAGGACAGATACGAACTGTTTCTATTTTTCCGCCGGCAAAACCCGAAACAGTTGTAACTTCTTCAGGATCCCGCTCCTCTACAGGTATCCCTGTCAGTCCATCACATATTGAAGAATCAAATGATGATGACGGAAAGACGGAATAAAACGGGATATTATTATCAAAAGCCGCAAGCGCTTTAAGATATGTGCCTATTTTGTTGGCCACATCACCTTTTCGGGTTGTACGGTCACTGCCAACCATAACAACATCCACCATGCCGTGCTGCATCAGATGACCACCGGCATTATCCGTTATCAGGGTATGTGGAACTCCGGCCTGATCCAGCTCCCATGCAGTCAGCCTGGCTCCCTGGTTCAAAGGCCTTGTCTCATCGACCCAGACATGTAAAGGAATACCTTTTTCATGTGCAAGATAAAGCGGAGACGTCACTGTCCCGTAATCAATACATGCCAGCCAGCCGGCATTGCAATGGGTAAGGATATTAACGGGATTTTTATTTTTCTTCTTACTGATACTTTCAATGACTTTCAATCCATGAATACCAATCTGCCGGCAATTTTCCTCTTCCTTTTCACATATTTCAAGAGCTGTTTGTAGTGCTATGACAGATAATGATTGCCCAGAAATATTTTTATCAAGTTTTTCCATGACATAATTAACTGCCCACGACAGATTAACTGCTGTGGGGCGGCATGATACAAGATACCTTGCCGCATTTTCAAGATGAAGACGGGGATTTGTCGTGGATGTCATTTCAAGTGTTGCAAGATAGATACCAAATGCTCCGGCAGCACCAATGACAGGAGCTCCCCTGATGGTCATCTCTTTTATTGCATAATAAATATCGTCAACGGTACGCATCTCCCTGACCTCAAAAAAAAATGGCAGTTTCTGCTGATCAATTGCTCTTACAACCCCGGGATCGGATTCATCAAACCAGATACTCTTAAAATTTTTACTGCCTACAAGCATCACTGAAATTTTTCCGTCATCAAAATTACTCAAATAAAAAATACAAACCAGTTTTTTAGACTTCTCGACCAGTTTATTCGAAAATTTTGAATACAATTATTTATATTTTAACTTTGTACCTGATATAGGCATCTTCTCCAGGAATTGAATATATGATTAATAAAGAGGAATTTAGAAATAAGGTTATTATAACAGCAGGAGCGATATTCAGCCGTTACGGATTCAAAAAAACCACAATGGATGAAATTGCAAAAGCTCTTAAAATGGGTAAAAGTTCGATTTATTACTATTTTGAAAGCAAGGAGGAGATATTTGAGGCAGTTGTATTATATGAAGCTAATGTACTTAGAAATGAGCTTACTACAGCAATAAAATCGGTTGAGTCACCTGTTGAAAAAATGAGAAATTATGTTTTTGTCAGGATGAAAACGTTCGAAAAACTGTCAAATTATTACAATGCTATTTTTGACAAAAACCTTGATCATTTTGATTTTATAGAAAATATTCGGTCAAGATATGACCGCGAAGAACTGGCAATTCTAAGGCTGATACTTTATCACGGTGCAAGAAAAAAAGTCTTTAATGTAACCAACAGCGAATATACTGCATTAGCGGTTCAGACAAGCCTGAAAGGACTTGAGGTTCCACTGTTCTGGCAAAAAAAGGAAGTAAATATTGAAGATCGTCTTAATGCAATTCTTGATGTCCTGTTCCACGGGATACTGAAGAAATAAGATCACCTCTTGATATAGACCCTTTTCTTCTTTTTGAAGCTGTAATACAACCAAATACCTCCAAGAATTATAAATGGGATACTCAGCCATTGTCCCATATTGAGCTTCATTGATGCTTCAAATTCAACCTGGTCTTCTTTCAGGAATTCAATGAAAAAACGGGCAATAAAAATCAGAATACAAGTCAGGCTAATCAGCATGCCCTGTATATATTCGCCTTTCTTTCTCCAGTAAAGCCATAAAAGCAACAGGAAGATAAACAGATAGACAAGTGCCTCATAAATCTGGGTAGGATGTTTTGGTGCAGTCTCGCCATTCCGTAAGAAAACAAAACCCCAGGGAACGGTCGTTTCAACACCATAGATCTCAGAATTCATCAGGTTGCCCATTCTTATAAAAAAACCTGAAAGTGCAACAACGATTGCAACACGGTCAATTACCCATGTAAAATCCCTTTTTGTTTTTCTGGCAAAAAGCCAAATAGAGGCTATAATGCCAATTGCAGCTCCATGGCTTGCCAGGCCTCCGTGCCAGATCTTCAGGATTTCAACTGGATGTGAAAAATAATAACCCGGTTCATAAAAGAGGCAGTGTCCAAGTCTTGCGCCGACAATAGTACCTATGGCTACATAGATAGTCAGTTTGTCAAGAAGTTCATCGCTCAGATTTTCATTTTTAAAAATCTTGCTGAGAATTATATATCCAAACAGGAAAGAAGAGGCAAAAAACAATCCGTACCATCGTACGGCAAAGGATCCGATACGGAATATTTCAGGATTCACATCCCATGGAATAACAAGTAAATGCATAACCAGACTCTTATTAAGATTGCCAAAGGTAAAAAATAAAATTTTAGAACGCATTCTGTAAGCAGAATACATTCAGGTTTTATTTGAATTACAGGAATTTTCAACAAAAAATATTTATGTTTGTATTTCACAAAACCAAGGGTGTATTGATGAGCCGGAGCATATTCAAGCAAATACTTTCTGTCATTCTGGCCTATACCCTGATAGCCGGTTGTGCAAAAGTAAGCTCTCCTGCAGGCGGCCCCAGAGATAAAAAACCTCCTGTAATTGTTAAAAGCGCTCCAGTCAACGGTTCAAAATTCTACAAAGGGAAGAAATTTGAAATTACTTTTAACGAATATGTCGTTCTGGATAAAATAAACGAAAAATTCATGGTTTCACCGCCCATGAAAAAAAAACCTGAGGTCTCTGTCAAAGGAAAGAGTGTAAATGTTGAATATGAGGATGAACTCAGAGATAGCACAACCTATTCTTTTAACTTTCAGGATGCCGTCAAGGACCTCAATGAAGGCAATGTCTACGATAATTTACAATTTGTTTTTTCCACAGGTCCCGTAATTGATTCCCTATCCGTTACAGGCAATGTATTAAATGCATTAGTTCTGGATATTCCTGAATCTCCGCTGATCCTTCTTTACAGAGACCTGTCAGCTTCAGCAGTTAAGGAATCTCTTCCTGATTATATTTCCAGGGCTGAGAAGAACGGGTATTTCAGGATCGACAATGTAAGAGAGGGGAAATACCGGCTATATGCACTGAAAGACAACGATAACAGCAAGAATTTTAATCTGCCGGATGAAGAAATGGCCTTCCTGGAAGTACCTGTTGAGATCTCACCCGAAAAGAACTATCTTCCTGTAAGGAAAGACACTGTTAAAGTGAAAAAACCGCAATCAAAAACTGCTGATACAGCATACATTAAGGGAGAGTACAAGCTTATCCTTTTCCAGCACGAGAAAAAACTGCATTATCTCACCTCCTCTTCCAGGAATACACCTTACCTGCTTACCTATGCGCTTGCCCTGCCTCCTGGTAACTATGGTTTTGATTTTTCAATCCCTGAAAGTACGGGAGATTCATACTTTGTGGAAAGGAGCAGAAATAATGATACTATTCAGGTTTGGCTCACCGACAGCACTTTGTATTCACAGCAGATGATAAATACCGTAATCAGGTACCCTTACACCGATACAACAGGTGTCATAATTAACAGTGAGGACACTATATTAATGAGATTCCTGGCGCCCCGTTCGGCAAGAACAAGAGTCAAGCCGGCTCAATACACTATTAAAACCAACCTTTCAGCAGGCCCCCTCCGGCCCGGTGAGAAAATTGTTTTTCAATCACAGACGCCATTAAGATCACCTGATACATCAAAGATCAGGATCTATGAATTAAAAGGAGCTGAAAAGATCAGAATTCCGTTCGGCTTTATGAAGGATAGCACAAATTCCTGCAGGATCACCATGGATGTGAACCTAACTCAGGGGAAAAATTATCTTTATGTTGCTGATTCTGCTGCGTTCGGTAGTATTTATGGAGAAAATTCCGATTCCACAGGGATTAAATTTTCGTTAAGGGAGGAAACATCCTTCGGGAAGCTGGTCCTGAACATCACGGGTTATGAAGGAAACAGGATAATACAGCTTCTTGATAAAAATGAAAAACTGGCAAGAGAAATCATAATGAGCAAAGACGGCAAGACAGAATTCCCGCTGCTGGATAAAGGATTTTACCGGCTGAGGATAATTTATGATTTCAATAGTGACGGAAAATGGACAACCGGGGACTTTAATTTCGGAATCCAGCCGGAACCGGTTTCTTTTTACCCGCAAGAGCTGGAAATAAAGGAGGACTGGATTGTTAATCAGGACTGGGATATAAGTGAGAAGAATTTTAAAAAGCTGAAAAACATACCCCGGCCAAGTCCGGGCAGATAGATTAATATATTAATAATTAAAAACTTATAAAAATGAAAAAAGTAGTTGCAGGTGTTGATATTGGCGGAACAAATACAAGATTCGGCCTTGTTGATGAAAAAGGTAAAGTTTTGGCTGAAAGCAATTTCAAAACAACTGATTATCCGAAGATTAATGATTTTGTCCAGGCGCTATGTGCCGGGATCAATAAACTAACAGCAGCCAGTAAAGAATATAAGCTGATGGGAATAGGGATCGGAGCTCCTGATGCAAATTATCACAGAGGTACAATTGAGCATGCCCCCAATCTTGCCTGGAAAGGAATTGTTCCACTGGCAGATCTCATCAAGAAAAAGATCAGGGTACCCGTCGTTGTGACAAATGATGCCAATGCTGCCGCAATGGGAGAGATGATCTTTGGTGTTGCAAAGAAGATGAAGGATTTTATTGTACTGACGTTAGGTACAGGCCTTGGAAGCGGAATTGTCATTGACGGCAAAATGGTTTACGGACACACCGGTTTCGCAGGAGAACTCGGGCACATGACAGTCGTTCCGGAAGGAAGAGAATGCGGCTGCGGACGAAAAGGATGTTTTGAAGCATATGCTTCTGCTACCGGTCTTGTCAGAACAGTGATTGAGCTTATGAGCGAAACAAGGGATGAGAGTCCGCTGAGGGATATCCCACCATCAAAGCTTACCTCAAAGAAAATTGCCGAAGCGGCAGCCAAAAAAGATCCGATAGCCCTTAAAGCAATGAACAAAACAGCTGAAATACTCGGATTCGGAATAATAAATTCAATAGTATTCTCAAGTCCTGAAGCCATAATCCTGTTTGGCGGACTGGCAAATGCCGGAGAAATGCTTTTTGCCCCGACAAGAAAGTATCTTAAGGAAAACAATTATGTGCTGATGAAAGATACGGTTAAGATACTTGCATCTGGCATTCCTGAAAGCAAGGGGGCTGTAATGGGTTCTGCCGCACTTATCTGGAACGACCTGAAGAAATAAACCATGAAGGTCCTGGAAGTCAGCAAGATAACATTTGCAACACCATATCCGGACCTAAACGAGATTTCTGAAAGGCTTGATGGACTGAAAACCAGGATTCCCTTAGGAGAAATTAACTGGAAAAATTTTCCGTACAGGCCCGATGTGGGATTTTCAATCGGATATACGAAAAATGAACTACTGCTGAAGTATCATATTACCGAACAATATTTCAAGGCGGAGAAAACGCAAACAAACCAGATGGTATGCGAAGATTCGTGTGTTGAGTTTTTCGTATTGCCGGGCAATGACGAGATTTATTATAACCTTGAATTTAACGGCATCGGTACCTGCCTGATGGGAGCGGGAACGGGAAGGCAGAACAATATCAGGATCAGCCCTGAAATTATTGCGACAATAAGACGACTCACATCTTTGGGGAAAGAACCGGTTACTGAAAGGCAGGGAAAGTTTTCCTGGACAATAACAATTGCAATTCCTTTTCAGGTATTTCTCCATCATGAAATTAAAGATCCGGGGGGAAAAATCTTCAGGGCAAACTTTTACAAATGCGGCGATAAGCTCAGGATTCCGCATTACATCACATGGAATCCCGTTGGAACAGAAAAACCGGATTTTCATCAGCCTTCATTTTTCGGATTGCTGAGATTTATGCATTAAAAAAACATACATTTAAATACCAAAATTATTTTTTATGAACTTAAAAGAAGAAAAATACAGCAAATTTGCCCTTGTCAGGGAAATGATGGAAACGCCGGGAATCATGAGATCATTTGATCCGCCTGGTGCTTGAACTGAAAAAGAAGAAGCATGATGCAATTTTCGGATTAACGGCAAATAAGAATACCAAGCTTGAGGAATTTGCATATGACACACATATTTTGTTATGCGGCAAGGAGAATGCAGTGGCTGCTACAAAATCTGTCCGGTGAGAAAATGGACGGATTAAAGAAACTTGCCGAACAGATGCATCAGGTTCTGACCGCGAAGATTGACGGGAAACTGGTCGATTAAATAAGAAAAGCAGATTTCATATATTTTGCTGGAAGGAATAATGGAGTTGCAGGAGAACTTGCTCTGAAGACCACTGAAATAACGAGAAAAAGATCAGCTTTTCTTGAAGGCACCTTTGCGCTTCACGGAATAGAGGAAGTAATGGATAAAAATCAGGTCCTTATCTGGATAGATCCTTTTGATGTGGATCAGGATAAATTCCAGGAATGCCTGGTAAAGGGTGTCAGGGTCAATGTTAGTGCCGGAAAAATCACTAAACAGGCTTTTTTTAATCAGTTATATGGTATATTTACAATCGTAAGGCGTATAATTTGAAAAAGATGACAAAAAAGAAGCTTGCCGTTGGCATTGATATAGGGGGTACAAACACAGTTTTTGGCTTTGTCGACAGGAAGGGCAATATTATTGCTGAGGGCAGGATGAGTACCATTAACTATGAAAAAGCAGAAGGATTTATTGCCGCACTTTACGAAAAAATTGTTGCTACCGGAAAAAAGATCAGTGAAGAATTTGAATTATTAGGATTCGGGATCGGCGCCCCGATGGGAAACATAAACAAAGGAACAATAGAGTACTCTGCAGCACTTCCATGGAAAGGGATAATACCTCTTTCGGAGATTTTTCACACTCATACAGAACTGCCGGTTATTGTTACCAATGATGCGAATGCTGCCGCTGTCGGAGAGATGATCTATGGCGGAGCAAAGGGGATGAAAAATTTTGTTGTGATCACCCTGGGTACGGGACTTGGCAGCGGTTTTGTTGTCGATGGAAAACTAATGTACGGACATGATGGTTTTGCAGGTGAATTAGGGCATACACCCGTTAGCATGGAACCTTCTGAACGCGAGTGCGGATGCGGCAAAAAAGGATGTCTTGAAACCTATGTTTCAGCAACTGGACTTAAGAGAACTTTTATAAAAATACTGGCTGACAGCAGACAGCCAAGTGAATTCAGAAAATTAAGTTATGATGCCATTGATGCCAGGCTTATCTTTAATGCCGCTAAAAAAGGTGATAAACTGGCAATAAAAGCTTTTGAGCGTACCGGTAAAATACTGGGATATAAGCTTGCTGATGTGGTTTCCCACACCAGTCCTGAAGCAATATTCCTTTTCGGAGGACTGGCAATGGCTAAAGATCTCATATTTAAGCCGGCAATAAAATATATGGAGGAATACCTGTTAAGTATTTATAACGGGAAAGTAAAACTGCTTCCGTCAAAATTGAATACAAGGAATGCTGCTGTTCTTGGTGCAAGCTCACTTGTATGGTCCAGCATGGAATTAAAATGACCTGATTAATGATAAAACAAATGGCAAATTTCAGTGAAATATTAAATCATATTCTTGGTGTCGTCTTCATAGTGATTATTTTTTCTCTTGCCTATGCATACCTGAAACCTCACCAGCTTCATAAACGACGTCTTGTTTCCACGCTTCTGCTTAAGATCAGCTATCTGTTCTATTTATTTGTTCTGCTTATTATAGTATACCTGTCAGCCCTGGTGAAAGGAGGACTTGAAGAAGTGTTCTTTGGAATAGAATTCTTCGCATTCCTGGTGGTTTTGTTTGTTCCCACTATAGGCATTCTGGCACGTAAGCTGGGACAATTCAGCAAAAAACGCGAAGGATATAACTATTTTTTTACCATTGTAAACGTTCTTTCAACGATAATGATACTGATAATGTTCTTTATATAAAGACTCCCGGGACAGGCTAAAAAAGGGTGTTTATACCAGGCATAATTGTTTTCCATATCGTAACTTTGTTAATATTAACTAAAAACAAGAACCTATGATCAAGGAACGTTTAGTTGGCTATATCGAACAAAGTATCAGGCAAAACTGGTCAATAGAAGCTTTGTCGAATTATAAGGAACCGGGCCTGACCTATAAGCAGATTGCTGAACAGATCCTGAGATTTCATATCTTTTTCAGGGAGACGGGAGTAAAGGAAGGGAACAAAATCGCCCTTGTGGGAAGAAATTCTGCAAACTGGTGTATTGTCTATCTTGCCACTGTAACCTATGGAGCAGTGACCGTGCCGATTCTTCCCGATTTCAAGCCGGAAGACCTGACAAACCTTATTAACCATTCAGATGCACAGCTTCTTATCGTTGATGACAAGATCAATGAATTGCTGGATTATGCAAAAATGCCGGAATTAACCTGTGTGCTATCCCTGGATACCTTTAAAATGATCACTTCCGGAGACGCCAGGGTGAAAGAAACCTATTCGGCACTTGATGAAAAATATTCGAAAACATATCCTGACCTTAAGCCGGAAGACATAAAATTTTCTGATATCACCAACGACAAACTGGCTGTTATCAGCTATACAGGAGGAACTACCGGGTTTTCAAAAGGGGTTATGATAACACATAACAGCCTTGCAGCCAATGTAAGGTTTGCACAGAATAACATGCCCCTTAAACCCGGTGATCCTCTTGTCTCATTTTTGCCTCTTGCCCATACATACGGGTGTGCTTTCGAATTCCTGTTCCCGTTTACTTTCGGATGTCATATCACTATTCTCTCCAAAACTCCATCGCCTCAAATTATTGTTCAGGCGTTCAAGGAGATACGACCCAAACTTATTCTTTCGGTTCCCCTAGTTATTGAAAAGATCTTCAAGAAACAACTGCTTCCGGTGATAAGCAAACCGCATATGAAGATCTTGCTGGCCATCCCGGGGCTGAATAAGATCCTTCACAAGAAGATCAATCAGAAACTTACAGATACTTTCGGCGGAAGATTCAATGTAATTTGTATTGGAGGAGCAGCTTTCAATCCTGAAGCAGAACAATTCTTCAAGAAGATAGGATTCAAATTTACTGTAGGTTATGGCATGACAGAATGCGGCCCTCTGATCAGTTATGCTTCCTGGGATACCACAAAACCGGGAGCTTCAGGCCGTGCAGTAGATACACTGGAAGTTACAATAGATTCGTCAGATCCTCATAAAGAAATTGGTGAGATCATTTTGCGCGGAGAAAACGTAATGACGGGATATTACAAAAATGAAAAAGCCACCAGGGAGATTATTGACGAAAACGGCTGGATGCATACAGGGGATCTTGGGATCATTGATGAAGAAGGTAATATTTTCATCAAGGGAAGAAGCAAAACAATGATCCTGGGTCCATCAGGGAAGAACATCTTCCCTGAAGAAATTGAAGCTGTAATAAATAATATGGATTATATTACCGAGTCTCTGGTGATTTCAGAAGAAAATAAGCTTATCGGTCTGATTTATCCCGATTACGAAATGATGAAGAGAGATAATATCTCCGAAGAACAGCTCTCAAAAATACTGGAAGAAACCAGAAAATCGGTCAATGAACGGATACCGGAATTCATGGCTGTAAGCAAGTTCAGGGTACATCCTGAAGAATTTGCTAAAACCCCGAAGAGAAGTATTAAGCGATTCTTATATACCAAAGAATGAAATTATATGCAGTCATAGTTGCAGGAGGAACAGGCAAACGGATGCACGCTGAGATCCCCAAACAGTACCTGGAACTTGCCGGGAAGCCTGTATTGATGCATACTCTTGAAAGATTCAAGGCATTTGATGATAATATTGAAATAATCACGGTTCTTCCGGAAAATCAGCTCAGATTCTGGGACGAGCTGCAGAAAAAATATTCGTTTAACATACAACATACACTGGTAAAAGGAGGGAAGGCCCGTTTTTTTTCAGTCAGGAACGGATTAAAATTTGTTGAAGCTCCCGGACTGGTAGCAATTCATGACGGGGTAAGACCATTTGTATCCGTCGAAACAATAAAAAGATGTTTCGAAACAGCGGAAAAACTGGGGAATGCCATACCTGTAATTTCCCCGTCGGACACTTTAAGAATGGTAACCGGCGAGGGAAGCAAACCCATTAACAGGTTACAGGTAAAACAGGTACAGACGCCGCAGGTATTTGATGCAGGGCTTATCAAGAAAGCATACCTTCAGGAATATCTGCCCGAATTTACAGATGATGCTACAGTTCTTGAAAAAACAGGAATAAAGATCAACCTTGTTGACGGGAACCGGGAAAATATTAAGATCACAAATCCTGAAGACCTGGTTATTTCAACAGCCCTGCTGCCTGTTGTCAACTGATCTTCTGATAATACATAAAACAGAAAAACATGAAAGCAAGAACAATTTTTTTCATTCTTCTGATGCTTGTATTTACCGGCTGCGCTGAGCTTCTGAACGTTCTTCAATCCGTTAGCGGTCCGCTTCCCCTGACTGAAACCGAGGTTGTCAACGGGCTAAAGGAAGCTCTTTCAACAGGCGCAAAAAATGCTGCGGGAATACTATCCATGGAAAACGGTTATTACGGAGATGCTGCGCTGAAAATACTGCTTCCCGATGAAGCCAAAATAATCATTGATAATATTTCAAAGATTCCCGGCGGAGACCAGCTTCTTGAAGATGTAATACTCAGAATAAACAGGGCGGCTGAAGATGCAGCAAAAGAAGTTGCCCCGATTTTCGTAAACAGTATCACACAAATGTCTATACAGGACGCTTTCGGGATTCTCAAAGGAGCCGATAATGCTGCCACAACATATCTGAAAAACACTACATACAACGAATTATATAATTTATATAAGCCTAAAATACAGGCATCCACAGAAAAAAAGATAGTCGGCAATATTTCTACTAAAAATTCCTGGGAAACACTTACATCGAAGTGGAATACGGTGGCCAATTCGATTGCGGGGAAACTGGCAAATCTGAAGCCGGTAAACACAAACCTGGATGACTATCTTACGACCAAAGCGCTGACCGGAATGTTTTCAAAAGTTGAATCCGAAGAACTGAAAATAAGAAAAGAAGTTTCTGCAAGGGTTACACCGCTTCTTCAGAGAGTATTCGGCAGCCTTGACAATAAAACAACAAACTGAAAGGAACAAAACTGATGTTTGAGAAAAGCATTCTGGATTTTCATGGGCTTGAAGTAAGGGTAACCGACCATGCAAATGAAGGTATTCTTGATATATTAAATCATTCTGTCCAGGGATCGGAAGGCGGTATAAGATTTTCACTGCAGAATATTGCGTCACGCATCTCGGCTTATAAAGAACAGATAAGATTTGTTTCTCTTTATAAAAAAAATAAAATCACAGGAACAGTCGGAGCATGCTTTCGTGTGTCAGGGCAGGGAGCCCTTCGCTATCCGTCAACATACATAAGGTATCTTGCCATGCAGTCAACGTACCAGACTGACATAAGCTGGAGGAAACGGGAAAAAGCTGTGATAAAACCTGAATCAGACGATTCGTTTAAGCAAAAAACACTGGAGATATTCAGTAAACCGCATATTCTTGACCTTCCTGATGTTTTTGAAAACGACAAGCATATCATGTATGCATTTCTTGAAAGCGTGAATGAAAGATCAAAAAATCTCGTTCACCAGGCAGGATATGAATACATAAGATCCTTTCTCACGGTCGCTTTCAGCCGCTTCTCCCCTGAAACCGACTGCCGTGTTTCAAAGCTTTCAGATGCCGAAAAGCCCGGGATGAATGATCTCCTGATGGGATATTACAGGGATTATTCTTTCTTTTCCACAGATTATGCTTTTTTCGGAGACAGGTATTATGTGCTGAAGGAGAATAACGAAATAATTGCAGGCGTTTGTGCCATCCCCGCTTCTTACAAAGTATTTGACATGCCGGGTGTATGGGGTTGGGTGATGATGAAAGTTCTCCCTGAAACACCATATTTCAGGAAATTATTCAGACCGGGGGAATTCAGGTATCTTGTTTTTGATGCCATTTATTGTAAAAAGGGGAGAGAACCCGTTCTTGCCAGTCTGTTTGAATCGGCATGTGCCGCGGAAGGATTCAATACGGGGCTGACATGGCTTGATGACAGGAGTGAGCTTTATGATAAAATGAGGACGGAAGTAAAAATGGGCGCCTTAAACAGAATGTTGAATGCGAAACCCGGCCTGGTATATACAAAATTCATAAACCTGACAGAGGAGGAAAAGGAACATTTTTATGATGCTCCGGCATATATATCGGGATTTGACTTCTCGTAAGAGAGATCAGTATTAATCAGATTTTTATTATTTTTGTCAACCTGTAAGGGACGTTAGCTCAGCTGGTTCAGAGCGCTTGCTTGACAGGCAAGAGGTCACTGGTTCGATCCCAGTACGCCCCACCCAGGTAATCAAAGAGTTAAGAATGTCTTAGCTCTTTTTTATTCCCCATTGATGAAACAATGGTGAAACATTATTAACATACTTTAGGTCAGCCGGGCTCACAAAAAGAAAAGCGCAAACAGAGATAATATGGCTGAATGCGCTTTTTTATTGATGTTATTACTGAAACTATACTGAAACAATTAAGCTATTTTTTTGAAAAGATCCCAACTCCCCAGGGAATTGATTATATTGATTTTGGGGGCTGGAAGGCATAGATTACATGCCTTAATATGCATCCGGGTTATTCTTATCATAAGGCTTATACATCCTGGCATTACATTTTAAACATAACCATTTTGCTAATACCGGGTGGTATAAACATCCTCCCATTATCCATTTACCTTCTTTAATTTCTTGTAACTGTTCTTGCGTAGGTCTAATAAGGCCATATATGATTTCAGCTATAGTGGTTGCCCCACACAAGGGGCATTTCTCTGGTTTTGTTTCGTAATCCCGTTGCATATTTAATGTTTTCTGGTCAGATCAATTCCAGAATATTTTGACCTTGTATCACTCTTTTTTGAAGTTCTTTGATGATCAGAGATTATTGCAATCATGCCATGTCTCCGGAGGTTAAACCATTATAATGTTATAATAGGTTTTATTATCTCACAATCAACTGAGTAATAAATAAACTATTTATTATGGTATTTAGATGCTTCTTACGAATTTGTCGTCCAATAAATTAAATTTAGATAGTGCCAAGTATCTTAATTTAATTATACCTTGTTAAAAATTAACTGCATTTTATGTTATTTTGAAATTATTAAAAAATAAATACCCAATGAACCCATTTAACATCAGCTATCTTTTAAAAATTACCTTGGCAATGCTGTCATTAGGCATCCCAGAATATCTTTATAGTCAGACAACTAGTTACGGATCAAAACCTCAGTTTCTTTTTACCGATTTCAATATGAGTCAGGTAAAAATGAAAAACAATCAGGTAAATACAACTCTTATGAATTATAATACTGTTACCGAAAGGATGGTCTTTATTAAAGGTAACAAGTACTTTGATCTTACTAATTATCAAATGGTTGATACTATTTACCTTAATGATCGTGTATTTATACCCGTAGGAAAGGTCTATTATGAAGTCTTGCTTTCAGGGCCTGTTTCTTTATTTGTTCAACATAAAGGAAAATTACGCGGCAAACCTGCCGCTTATGGAAGAACTTCAGACGTGTCTTCAAATTATTACCTATCAAGTATAAATGTGACAGAAGGAATGATTAATTTGCCTTTACCACCCGATTATGTCGTCGAATTGACAACTATTTATTGGATCAGGAAAGATAATGAATGGTTCAATTTTAGTAATGAAAAACAATTTCTTAAATTGTTCACTGAAAAAGTTGCTCAGTTAAAAAGCTTTATCAAAGAAAATCGTCTTAAAATTGACAAACCCGAACATCTCAAAAAACTTGTGGACTATTACAATAGTTTGGTAGTAAAATAGACACAGTTGTAATATCCTTATTGCAAAGATTTTAGTTTTATTAGAATATCATTACTTTTAGTATTGGTTATTATATTTTTTGCGGTCATCTAAAGATAAACGGTATAGTTAATTGCCTGCACTTGGGCTCCCTTCTAATAGAGCCATGCATTTTTGAACGTTGTTTATCTTTGAAATCGAGCAGTTCTTCAATTCTCATAATGCCCCTACTTGGCTATACAGGCATTAACTTTCCACAATTCAGGAGACAATTTAAAGAAATGCTGCTTTTTTTAAGTTCTTTGATGATCAGAGATTATTGACTACTAAGGCGGTACATTCTTTAACTCCATCATGGAGTATTCCTTTTAGCACAAGGAAATGCAGCGAGACAATGTGTACCGCCTTTTTATAATCATTCTATTAATTAAAAAACAAAACCCCCAGAATTATAGCTTGGGGGTGATTACTTTATTGTCCGTTTTAGTTGATAACTTTTATTTTTCCCCAATCTGTCTAAGAATATCAGCCATCATTTCTACTTGAACTTTTTGTATCTCTAAAAGTTCCTGTTGCTGGTCTATGATAAAATGGTCAATTTTTTCGTGCAATGTTCTAATTTCTAATTCTGATTTAAGGTTTATCATATAATCATTCTTAGCCCTTTGCCTGTCTTTTTCTTCCTGTCGGTTCTGGCTCATCATAATCACAGGTGCTTGTAACGCTGCAAGGCACGATAAGATTAAATTTAAAAGTATAAAAGGGTACGGATCAAAACTTTTATTAATAAGCCAAAACACATTGATAGTGATCCATATGAAAATAAATACTCCAAAAGATATAATAAATGTCCAGCTGCCGCCAAATGTAGCAACCTTATCAGCAATTCTTTGTCCTATGGTTAATACTTTTTCCTCTTCACCGTCTATTTTATCTGTTAAAGTTTTATTGTTAGTCACAGAATTTAACACTGTCTTTTCGAGCTCTGTTAGTTCTCCGATTTCTTTAACCAGATAATCCGAAACACCTTTATCTCTATAATAGTTTAGTTCGCTTAGAGAGAGATAACTCTCATGCGAAAATTGAGGATTGTCTTTTTGAATTAGATCCAAAATAGAATGTCTGATTGTTTTAGCTGAAACTTTTTCAGAAATCGGAAATTCTTTGTTTGAAATATCACTGCGAAAGGTTTTCATATATTTTATAATGTTTGTTTTGAAATTGTAGCCTGAGGTCAAATCTATATACTTTTAAGTGATTATGTAAATCGGAGGTGAAAATTATTTCTAATATTCTGTATATTTGTATTTTACATAATGTTTTACTAATTGGTGCGTAATATGAAAAAAATGAAAGTTATATCTGTACTACTAATTGTAATGATATTGCTTTTCATAAAATATTCCGTAAGAAGAGAGGCTAAGACAAATGAGCCTATCAATCCAACAAGGTCTGGAACAGCCATACTGATGACTGGTGCTGCAGCTCGCATTCCGCAGGAAGCAGCTTTACTGGAAGAGTTATATAATAGAGGGTTATTGAAAAATATAGTCTTTATTTCCGGAGTAAGTTCCGGGGCTTTAAATTCAGTTGCATTGAATGGAATTCTAACAGGGAAAATGACATTTGAGGAATATAAAGAAATCCTTTTTAAACTGAAAAACAGTGATATATTTATTCAGGATGGGAAAAAGCTTCCTGTCAACACTGAACCTGCGCGAAAATTTATAACAAATATTGTAGAAGAGAAGCTAGGATATCACAAAATTGGAGATCTACCCTTTATGACTGAAATTTCTTTTACACACCTGAGCGATCTGGATATGAAAAAGACTGTTTACAGGATGTGCAGTCGAAAAATAAATAATGAAACTGATACAATCTTGAGCCTTGTTGATATATTGATGGCCTCTACTTCATTTCCCATAGCTTTTCCTCCGGTCAGAATAAGAAATGTTAAAACAATACCGGACGTGGAATATATTGATGGAGGGGTTGGTGATGATCATATTCCCTTTCAGGCTCTTCTTAGCTTTGAAAAATTCAGGGGAACAGGTGTTGAAAAAGTCTATATCATAAGCAGGAAAAGTGATAGTATACCTGAAGTGAGTGAAGAGCTAAGAATTCTGGGAATTAATGACAGAGGAGTATTTGATAAGCTTGGAATTTCATTAGATAATATTCTTAAAAATGGACTAATTAAGAGGCTTGAAGCATATTCCATGGAAGCACCGGAATTAGTTCCATTGAGTTATATCTGGATACCTGAATTTCAGGCTGATTTTCTTATGTTCAGCTTTAACAACCTCAAGGACCAATACGATTTAACTTTGCAATGGGCAAAAACTCATGACCCAATTCCGCTTGCGGATTATCTTCTACCATATGTTTTAAAGAAAAAGTGAGTTATATAAAAAGATATTGTATATTTTTATGACAGTTTCTCTTGGGTTCTGGACCTAATGGATTAGTAGAAAGTAATTTGAGGATGTGCCAGCTTCTATCAAGGATTTTATCGGATTAGGC
>CAZLCF010000038.1:0-16806 GCA_964557905.1 uncultured Rikenellaceae bacterium
GATTGACAAGCATATAAGAATATTATTCAAAAAGGTAGGATAAATGTTGAATTCCGATACAAATTTAATATTTTATTTTTAATAAAATAACATTGTTAATAAAATAACAGTATTTTAAAGCATTTTGAAATAATGACTTTCAATACTGAATCAGCATTCTTACTGTTATTCAGGGAACATTAGTTTTAATAGAGTGATTATTTATTTGTTTCTCAAATGTTTAAACTCTGAACCGGATTTCCATGCCGGGTAATACTCAGAATCAGACAGTTCATATCCAATTCTGAAAGCCAATGCTGCATCTTCTGCAATCCCTTCGAAATTGAAATTTTCCGGAACATAATTATCAGAAGGCCGGTGGTAAATGTTTTCAATATATTCTTTTCTCTTTTGAGTTGCCCATTCTTTCCCGTATTCGCGGCTCTCTGTATTACCTTTGGCATACAAAGAAGGTACTCCTTTTGCTGCAAAGGAAAAATGGTCAGACCTGAAATACATTCCTGTATGCGATTCAGGATCTCCTGTGACGTATCTGTCCTGCTCAGCAGCAGCAATCCTGACCAGACTGTCGAGATCAGATTGTCCATACCCGGTGATCGTGACATCTTTCATTCTGCCCAAAGGCAGGAGCCCGTCATTGTTTATGCAGGCCACTGTCTTTTCTAATGGTACAACAGGATGGTCTGTATAATATATTGATCCGATAAGTCCCTGTTCCTCAGCTGTAGGAAAGAGCAGAATTATACTTCTTCGCGGCTTGTGTTTGAGAGCAGAGAACGCTTTTCCTATGACCAGTTCCCAGGCCATGGATGTTCCGTTATCTACTGCTCCATTATAGATCGAATCCCCGTTTTCTTTTTCGCCAATTCCAAAATGGTCCCAGTGGGCTGTATAAATTATGCATTCATCAGGTTCTTCAGTTCCTTTTATTATTCCTGCAACATTCGACGATTCACTGAACCTGATATCGTTTTTACAGCTAAGATCTATCGTCAGGTCCAGCGGAAATCCAGTGAATCCTCTTTTACATGCTGCCAGCCTCAGACTGTCGACATTTAAACCGCAGCTTCCAAACAGCTGATCAGCTGCTTCAGATGAGAACCATCCCGTATATTGGCAGTCCGGTTCATCTTTGCTGTCATCCCGCAAATAAAGCCTGGGAGATATTGAACTCTTTCTCGGGATGGTATATGGATACCCGGCACCTTCAGGCTCGTGAATTATTATTATCCCTGTTGCTCCCTGCCGTGCTGCTTCCTCATACTTGTATGTCCATCTCCCATAGTAAGTCATTTCTCTACCTTTAAACAGTGAACTGTCGCCGGTATATAATCCCGGATCATTGATCATTACGATGACAACTTTCCCTTTTACATCCAGCCCGGCATAATCGTTCCATCCATATTCAGGGGCTACAATTCCAAATCCGGCAAAAATCAACGGCCCATTGACGATAAACATTGCTTTTGCTATATGAGGGGAAATAATAGCTGCTTCATCAGGAGTCCTGAAACTGAAGAGAGTATCTGAAGATCTTTTGATAATTACCTTATCAACTGATGAACTTATTTCAACCATCGGTACTTCCTGGAAATAACTGCCGTTAAATGCAGGTTCAAAACCTATAAGCCTCAGCTGATCCGCAAGATAGTTTACCGTTATAGTTTCACCTTCTGTGAAAGGTTTTCTTCCCATGAACCTGTCGCTTCCAAGTTCTGAAACAAAACCTTCAAGATCCTTAATACTGATGCTTTCAAGAGCATTGTTATAATCTGTCCTGCTATCTGAACATCCTGTTACTGTAAAAAGAATAAGGGAAATAAGGAAATAATTCTTCATTGGTTTCATGTTTTTTAAATATTATCAATACAGAAATAATCAGGTTACTAATTTGACAATTTGACCTTAAATATGGAAATAACTGTCAAGCCTTTTTCCTTTTTTCATCCTGTAGTGGACGAATAAAAGTACAAGGGCAATTGGAAGTATTGAAACTGCAGCAATCGCTGACCATCGGATTTCAACAGAACCAAATAAATATTTGTCAATGAATGTTTCAACAACTATGCAAAAGCCCGAAATCACCAAAAAAACGATGGCTAATATGTTAAATCCTTTAAAATGAGCTATTTTCCAGAGTAATATTATAATACTTAATGATATAAAAACAGCTACAGTAATTGGAAGTCCCACAGGCAGGAACCAGTTAGTTTCAGGTGATACGAAGTCAAAGAATAAAAGCATTATCAGCAGGGTGGCCATGAGCCCGGGAATGGTTATAAAATATTTCCGGAATGCAAGAAGAAGAAGTGTAAGACAGATCCATCCTGATAATATCGATACATCCGCAAAAAGCGACCATTTAAGCCCTTTCCCTACTACCAGGTCAACAATAGTGTAAACTGCCATGCCGGAAAATGCAATTATCCCGCTTAATTCCCAGATTTGTCTTCTGCTCTCTTTCCTGTAAATATGAATAATATCGGACGGATAATTTGACTGGACAGGTTCATGTTCGCCAGGATCGGCAGGATTTTTTCCGCAAAGAGGGCAGACTTGCAGGTCGTCATCAAGCTCTATTCCGCAGGTATTACAATAATTCATGATAAGACTGTTTGGTTAATTTCTTATTAATTTAATATGGATACCGGAATTGGACAAATGTTTCAGGATTTGTCGTTCAAGTTCATGTGACTGAGTAATATTGCAAAAGCTGATTCTCATGATGTTTTTATAAGACAACATTGCACAGTTCACTTTTACTTTCTCATTCGGGGGAGGCGGCACCACTAGAAGCGAATCAATCATCTCCTCCATATCATCAGGAAGCTCTATGGCTCCCATGTTAGTGAATATTCCTGTGCATCGTTTTGATCCCAGCCCCCTGTAAATAGCTGCAATTGCTATCCGTTTAATAAATAATGGCATGACCCTTACCAGCAGCAGCTTTTCGTAACTGACATTGGATGAAAGGAATCTTAATATCTGTTTTACTTCTGAAGAGGTTTGCATATAATAATGTACGGTCTTCAGTATCTCTTCAAAAGTATAACTGCCAAGTCTTAAGTCAATTCCAGGCATAACAAAAAGAGAAAAATTACGCATGGTTTTACTTGGTAACTTATTCCTCATGTTTACAGGCACCTCAATTCTTAAAATATTGAATCTTTGCTTTCTTTTCTTCTCTCCTTCCTTTAAATAGATATTCTGAAGCGATAAAAGGTAGACAGAAACAAAATATTCAGTCAAAGAAACGTTATGCTTGCGCGACATCTGAATGAGATCATCAGCTTTCATTTCTGCAACGATCACTTTCATTCTTGGCTTATTGTTAAGCCCGAATGGCAGATGCCATGCTTTTGACATTTTTTCGGGAGGAGGGAGTTTACGGAAGAATCTTTTATAGCCGTCCTCAATCTCTTCTTCATTAAAAGGAGTTTCGGGAAGAATTATACCTTCCGGCTGAGAGATAGAATTTCCCGATAAGATTAAGTATGTATAAAGCAATGATTTAAGATATTCCAGGGCACCTGATCCATCTGTAAGTATATGCACGAACTCGACTGATATCCTGTTGGCACTGATCAGCACCCTGTACAAAGTTTCATCTTTTCTTTTCAGTGCGAAAGCAGTACATGGAGGATCCTCTTCCGGCTGTATCCTTGGAGGTTGATTGTTAAACTCAAGATAATGCCAGAAAAATCCGCTCCTCAATGATACGCTGAAATATGGGAATCTCTCCGAAGTAATCTCAACAGCTTCTTTGATTTTTGAATAACTCACAGGCTTTTTCAGGAATGCAGTAATTCTGAAAACTGATGTCAGTTCTTCCGATACAATAGCCGGGAACAGCTTTGCAGCATTATCCAGCTTCAGCCAGCCTCTATCCTGAAAAGACTTTGTATTGATCGTATTTCCCTCCAAATAAGCATTGTAAAAATAGAAAATGTTTACAATAAATCAGGCTAAAAGTTATGTGGCATCTGCTGAATTTCTTATGCTAAATTATTATTTTTGCTGATCCATGTTGATGGTATCAATAAAAAATAATACATGTCAATGAAAATAACCAGCCTTCCTAAAACCTGTGTTTTACTTTATCTGATCCTGTTATTTGCGGGAGATAAATTATTTGCACAGATGCCTGTACTAAATCCGAATCAGGTAGCAATCCTTGGATGGACAGATGATACCCATTACCTGATACGGACTTTTGATGCCAACCAGAATCTGGTAATTCAAAATGTTGACATTAAAACCGGGAAAAGTAATGTAGTTCCTCCAACAAGACCTGAACGTGAAATTTTTGCAGAATCGCTTCCTCAGGGTGTAAACATAGAGATGAACGATGTGATCAGTCCCGATATGCAAAGCGCTGTTCTGATAAAGGAAAACGACCTGTTCTATTTTAAAAAAGGCAATAAGGAGCTTCAAAAGATCACCAGTGATGATTTTCCTGAAGTGAATGTTCGTTTTTCTCCTGATGGCTCAAAGATCGCATATACGAAGGACAAGGATATGTATGTTTATGATCTCATTAATAATAAGGAGATCAGGCTGACAACAGATGCTTCGGAAAGAATTTATAACGGCTATTCTTCATGGGTATATATGGAAGAGATACTTGGCAGGCCAAGCCATTATGCAGCATTCTGGTGGTCGCCTGACGGTTCAAGGATTGTATATCTCAGGACTGACGAAAGTGAGGTGCCGGTATTTACCCTTAACAGGCTTGATGAAGCTGACGGGATCCACGGGCTTCTGGAACAGGTTCCCTATCCCAAGGCCGGTGACCCTAATCCGAAAGTGAAAATGGGAATAGCAGATATTGCAACAGCCAAAACAGTCTGGGTCAAAACCGATTATACTGTTGATCAGTATATTGCATGGCCCTTTTGGACACCTGACAGCAAAAAGCTGGCAATCCAGGTCGTGAACCGCGATCAGACTGATCTTTCAATAATCCTGGCAGATCCCGCAACCGGTGATTACACACGGATCTATAATGAAACACGAAAAACATGGGTGGAATTCCGTGAAGATATACATGTAATGACTAATGGAACGGGATTTATTATCAGGAGCTATAAAAACGACTGGGAGAATCTTTATTATTACGGCTGGGATGGCAGGCTGATCGCTCAGCTGACAGGATTTAATTTCAGGGTGACATCAATCGACAAGGTAGACGAAAACCTTGAATCAATATACTTTAACGCAACCGGACCTGAGTCGGCTGATAATCACGCCTACAGGGTCAGTCTTAATGGTAAAAACCTCCTTCAGATCACCAAAGGAGATGGGAGCCACAATGTAAGTATCTCACCAAAAGGAAGTTATTTTCTGGATACGTGGAGCAGTATTTCAAGCCCTGGTTCAATAATCGCTTATGATAAGAAAGGAAAGTTGTTGAAGGAGATCTATAAGTTTGACAATCCTGATTACGACCCTGCCAAACATGCAAAAGCAGAATTTGTGAAAATCCCCACATCTGACGGATTATTCAATATGCCTGCTGTTATAACATACCCTCTTAATTTTGATCCTTCAAAGAAATATCCGGTGGTATTTGATATTTACGGTGGTCCAGATGATAAAAATGTTACTAATAAGTGGCAGGGAAATAATCCATCATGGTACTCCAGAAACGGGATAATTACAATCAAAGTTGATCACAGGGGCTCAGGACAATTTGGCAAGAAAGGGCTTGATTATATGTACAGATCACTGGGAAAATGGGAGATACTTGATTATGCCGATGCAGTTAAATGGCTCACAGCTAAACCTTTTGTTGATAAGACAAAGATGGGGATCACCGGAAGCTCATACGGCGGATATATGACATGTCTGGCACTTACAAAAGGTGCAGACTACTGGACGCATGGTTTTGCACAGTACTCAGTAACTGATTACCGGTTATATGATAACATATATACCGAAAGATTTATGGATACTCCGAAAGAAAATCCTGACGGTTATAAAGATTGCTCAGTTCTTACTTTTGCTAAAAACCTGAAAGGTAAATTATATATAACTCATGGCGACATGGATGATAACGTCCATATGCAGAATTCTATCTGGCTTATTTCAAAGCTCCAGGAAGAGGGAAAATCGTTCCAGTTTATGCTGTACCCGGATAATCGCCATGGTGTCAGAGGTTTGAAAGGAATTCATGAACAGTGTGAAATGGACGAATTCTGGCTGGAGAACTTTTTCGGAAAAGAATAATCGAGTGCTGAATTCAAAATTCAAAACGCTGAACGCTAAACATTGAAACATCTAATATGATTATTGGAATACTAAAAGAATCCGGAACTGAAAAAAGAGTGGCTATGCTTCCAGCGGAAACTGCGGTTCTCAGGAAACTGGGAGTTGAAGTTATTGCGGAGAATAATGCAGGAGATGACGCTTTTGCCACTGATGAAGAATACCGGTCAGCCGGAGCTGAAATAGCCTCCAGGAAAGATGTTTTTGCCAAAGCATCGGTTATAATTTCTGTCGATCATGTTCCTGAAAATGATCTTGGATATTGCAGGGAAGGACAGGTTCTCTGTTCTGTTCTTAACCTTGCTGAAAATGCCGGATGGCTCGATAAAGCACGTAAGCAGGGACTTACAGTGCTGGCGCTTGATCTTGTCCCGCGAACGACAAGAGCACAATCGATGGATATACTGTCATCAATGGCAACTGTATCTGGATATAAGGCAGTGCTTCATGCAGCATCCCTGTCACCACGGTTTTTTCCGATGTTCATGTCAGCTGCAGGGACCATTAAGCCATCACGCGTGCTTATACTCGGTGCAGGTGTTGCAGGACTTCAGGCAATAGCGATAGCAAGAAAACTGGGAGCTGTTGTTGAAGTATTTGATGTACGGTCGGCTGTAAAAGATGAAGTGAAAAGCCTTGGTGGTAAATTCATTGAGGTTGAAGGAGCGAAGGAGGATTCTGCTGCCGGCGGTTATGCTGTAGAGCAGACTGAAGAGTTTAAAAAGAAGCAGCAGGATCTGATCCATCAGAGAGCCATAGCATCCAATGTGGTGATAGCCACAGCTCAGATACCTGGCAAAAAAGCCCCTGTTCTTCTTCTGAAAGAGACAGTAAAATCCATGAAACCCGGTTCAATAATCGTTGACCTTGCAGCATCGACTGGCGGCAACTGTGAACTTACTGAGAACGGGGAAACGGTGATTATAAACGGTGTTACAATTATAGGTAAATCCGACTATCCATCAGATATGTCAACAGATGCAAGCAGGATGTTCGGCAGAAATATAATTAACCTTCTTAAGATCATAATCGATAAAGATGGCAATCTTGCTCTGAATATGCAGGATGAGATAATCAACGGAACTACTGCAGTACATGCCGGAGAATATGTCAGCCAGAGAGTGAAACAAATACTTAACATTAAATAGGTTTGGCCATGGAGAATATACTGAACTTTTTCTTACAGCACAGGGAAGCTATTTTTATTGTTATCCTTTCAATTTTTCTCGGCATTGAGGTTATAAGCCATGTGCCGGCAATACTTCATACTCCGTTAATGTCAGGCGCCAATGCCATTCATGGGGTGGTGATCATAGGAGCGATAATTGTCATGGGACATGCAGATACAACAGGATCAATGATCATTGGCTTCCTTGCAGTTGTCCTGGGTACGCTGAATGTTATCGGCGGTTTCGTTGTTACCGACAGGATGCTGGGAATGTTCAAAAAGAAGAAGTAGTATACCCGGTTTAACGTTAAAGATCAGTTGAATGAACGATATATCTCAATTTTCCTATGGTATCTCAATTCTTGAGATAACTTATATTATAGCCTCCATACTTTTTGTAATCGGACTTAAGATGTTAAGCCATCCGCTTACTGCCCGGCGGGGAAATATCCTGGCAGCTTTCGGAATGGGCTTTGCTATCATAGCCACAATTCTTTTTCACAAGAAAGATGGTGAGCCGATCGGAAACATCCCGTGGATACTAGCTGCCATCGTTATAGGAACTGTCATCGGGTGGATAATTGCTAAAAAAGTCAGGATGACTGCAATGCCCCAGCTGGTTTCGTTTTTCAATGGCATGGGAGGCGCTGCTGCCGCACTCATATCAATGATGGAATTCCCTCATGTGAGTCCTGAACTGATAGCAAAAAGCGGCATGGCTAATGGTCATGTCCTTGCCATTCTTCTCGGGCTCATGATCGGAACTATTTCATGGGCCGGCAGTATGATCGCATATGGCAAACTCGACGGATGGATTGGTGACCTGAGGGTAAAAGCCATGAAATATGTAAATCTTACCATTCTGGCAGTTCTGATAGGATTCATCGTTTTTATCATGACACGTGATGTAAAGGCAAGTTCTGAACTTACGCCATACATATATATAGTGTTTGCTGTTGCAGTAATTTATGGTGTTCTTTTCGTAATGCCTATTGGCGGAGCCGACATGCCGGTAGTAATCTCTCTCCTTAACTCGTTCACCGGTGTGGCTGCGGCTATGGGAGGCTTCCTTTACAATAACCAGGCAATGCTGACTGGAGGGATACTTGTTGGATCTGCCGGAACAATACTGACAGTATTGATGTGCAGGGCCATGAACAGGTCGTTGCTTAATGTCATAGTCGGGGTCTTCGGAGGGGGAGGACAGGATGTTACTGCCGGAGGAGGTTCTGTTAAAGAGATAACATTGTCGGATGCAGCAGTCCTTCTGAGCTACTCAAAGAAAGTTGTCATTGTCCCGGGTTACGGGCTGGCAGTTGCGCAGGCCCAGCACATCTGCCATGAACTTGATAAGCTTCTTGACGAAAAGGGAGTGGAGGTGAAGTATGCAATTCACCCGGTTGCAGGACGCATGCCGGGACACATGAATGTGTTGCTGGCAGAAGCGGATGTGCCTTATGACCAGCTTATTGAAAGCGATGAGATAAATCCCGATCTGCCGAATACCGATGTGATTGTTATCATCGGAGCCAACGATGTGGTAAACCCGGCTGCAGAAGATGATCCATCAAGCCCTATTTATGGCATGCCTATAGTAAAAGCCCGTGATGCGAAGAACATAATTGTGATGAAACGCGGAATGGGGAAAGGATATGCTGCTATTGAGAATATGCTGTTCTTTAACGATAAGACAAGAATGCTGTTCGGTGATGCCAAGGCCACACTTCAGAATCTTGTAAATGAAGTTAAAAACTTATGAGCACGTCTGCAGAAAAGCTTGCTCTCCTCCGGGCTGCTTTGAAACAGAACAGCATTGATGCTTATATTATCCCTGCTTCCGATCCCCATCTCGGGGAAAACATACCTGATCACTGGCAGATAATTGCCTGGCTCACAGGATTTGACGGATCAGCAGGCATTGTTATTATAACCGACTCATTTGCAGGACTCTGGACAGATTCAAGGTATTTCATTCAGGCTGAAAAACAACTCGAAAATTCCGGTTTTAACCTTGTCAGACCCGGAGTTGTTCATAATACAGATTATACTGACTGGCTTGCAGAAAATATTCCCGCGGGCAGCAGGATAGGCCTCGATGGCAGTATCTTTTCTATAAGTTCATTCAGGAAGCTCGAAACCAGGCTGGTAAATAGCCGGGTGACAATTGATTTTAATTGTGACCTGATAAGTGAAATATGGACTGACCGTCCTTCCTTGCCAGCCTCAACGGCCTATGATCATCCAGTTGAGTTCAGCGGTAAAGACAGATCACGGAAGATATCCGGGGTCCGGGAAAAGATGAAGAAGCTGGAAGTAAATTATCATCTTCTTACCTCACCTGATGATATAATGTGGCTGCTGAATATAAGAGGCAGCGACGTGGTGTTCTCTCCTTTATTAACCTCCTTCGCTGTGATAGGAGAGGAACAGATAATGTTGTTCATCGGGGAAAATAAAATTCCTCCAAAGCTGGCTTCAGAATTCGATAAGCTGGGTATTGTTATCCTGCCTTATGAAAAGTGTGCAGGAATTTTTTCATCTTTTCCGGAAGGTTCAGCCATCCTTATTACTCCCGGAACAACATCTGCGGCACTTTATTATTCGATACCAAATTACCTGAAGATCTTTGAGGATATCAGTATTCCGGCAAGGATAAAGGCAATAAAAAACAAAACCGAAATTGAGAATATCGGGAAGGTAATGGAGAAGGATGGTGCTGCCATGACAAAGTTCTTTTACTGGATTGAAAACAACATGGGACAGGTGCCCATGACTGAAGTTTTTCTCGCCGGGAAGCTTTTGAAAATCAGATCACAGCAGGATGATTTTTTAGGACCGTCATTTGCCACGATCATAGCTTTTAATGAGCACGCGGCATTACCTCATTACAATGCAAAACCTGAAAATGATTCTGAAATAGGGGAGAATGGCATTCTTCTTATTGATTCCGGAGGACAATATAAAGGTGGCACCACCGACATAACGCGAACAATTTCTGTCGGGATTCCGGCTTTGCGGCAAAAAAGAGATTTCACTCTGGTTCTTAAAGGACATATTAGCCTGGCTATGGCTAAATTCCCTCTGGGGACAAGGGGGTATCAGTTAGACCTGCTGGCCAGGAAGCCTTTATGGGAGGAGGGATTGAATTACGGACACGGAACAGGACATGGAGTTGGTTACTGCCTTAATGTACATGAGGGTCCCCAGAATATAAGCCCTGCCGATAATAAAACAATCATCGAACCAGGAATGCTTATTTCCAATGAACCGGCAATCTACAGGGAAGACGAGTATGGAATAAGAACAGAGAACCTTATTATATGTTATGAGGATGAAGAGACCGATTTCGGACAATTCCTGCGATTTGATACAGTCTCTTTGTGTTATATTGATAAATCATTGATTGATAAGTCATTACTGGAACAGAAAGAGATTGACTGGCTGAATTCCTATCATTCGGAAGTATATGAAAAACTGAGCCCGCACCTGACGGATGCTGAGAAACTTTGGCTTAAAGATAAAGCAGGACCTATCTGATTACATCTTCCATCTGGGTAACATCAATCACCGGGAATTCTGTTATCCTGAGTTTTGCGCTGCCATATGGAACAAGCTTAATTATTTCTGTGATGCCTTCAGGTTTAACAGGGCTCAGGGGAGGAATATCCGCAGAATTATTCCGCATAACCCATCCCGGGATTTTCATTCCTTTTGCAGTTATCACAACAGCAGCTTCCTCATCCCAAGTAACATATTTTTCAGAATCCGGAGACCAGATCATATCTCCCTTATCAGCAAAAGGGTACATACTTATCTGATTTTCAGCAATATCTATTCCTTTTCCGAATTTGCCTTATCTATCATCAGACCTTAGTTCCATGGACTCTTTGGATATATCTCCCAATCGATATTCCCTTTATAACCAAAGTTGTCGTAATTGATCTTAACACTTTTATATTCTATTTCTTTAAGATGTTCATCCTCAAGGAGATAAGCAAGAGGAACAAGGCTATCAATAAAGGTTCAGGATTGCCTTTATAATTAATGTTTTCCTTTTTTATGGTATATACGGAATAAATGATAAGAAGAAATGATAAGGCTATTAGAATATTCTTCATAGTGTAATAATTTCTTCACTTATAATCGATCCAATTTAGTTCGGGATTTATACTTCGTTTAATATCATAACATTCAATAACCTGGAGCATATCAAACCATGCGATGCCGGCTGATGGCAATTGAAGGATTACATTCGTTCTGGAAGGCTGATCACTATTATACGGGATTGTAACAATTGTTACAAATTGTTTCCATTCGCTGTCCAATGCAAATCTTCTGCTGACTGATTCTCCCAGGGCAATTTCAAACTCCAGTGGTTTGCTTTTATTATTTACGTTCAATCCCTGCTCCGGATCAGCCTTTGCCCAGATGGAAACAAGATATTTTTTACCATTCATAACAGATATCGGGAAGAACCGGAGCCTGACACCATTATTATCTTTTGGTGTGACAAATCTGACAGAATGGTTCCCTTCGACATGCTCCCTTGAATCGAGAAAATATGTTGCACCTCTGTCACCTCCGTTCCGTGCGTAGCATGATGCAGGTACTCCCGGGCTTGAAGTATCTTCAAACCCCGGATCTTTAATAAGGTTACCCGGATAAGATGTTAAAGTGTCATTGCGAGGTTTCAGATCAATTAAATATGCCTGGGAACCTAATGAAGAGATCAGGTCTGAAAAATATCCGGCACTGACATTAACAGAACGGTTTTCGAAAAGAACCTTTACTTTTCCCGATATGCCTCCTGATATTGAATATTCTGCCCTTAGCGGGACATTTGTTTTGTTCACAGCCATTATCAGGAGCTGTCCGTCGTGTACTGCAGAAGTCACAATAATGTTCTGTGAACCTGATCTTACGGGGACTGATTCCTCGTCCGACAGAAGCCATGGAGTCAGTTCCGCAATTTCAATTGCCATTCTCCCGCATTCACCCCAGGTGGCCGTTGATTTCGGGAAAAAATTAAGTCCCTGCCTTATAAAGTATTGAATCCCTCTGGCTCCCTTTATTATTGACTGATAGGTCATTGATCTTATCTCCTGGAGTGATGGCTCGCGTCCCCACCATTCCCCGCCGCCAAACGCCTGCGGGACTATCCAGACTGGTTTTTGACCAGTAAATTCTGCAGAGAGCTGACCTGCGGTATTCCCGGCGAGTGTTACCGGAATGTCAGGTACGGGATACGGATCAGCCATTACAATGTCCAGCGCATCGGAATATTGTTTTGCCGCAAGGAAAGGAGCCATAAATACAATTGTAACAGGATGCCAGGGATCATATTCCTTGATCGTTTTATAAGTACTTTCCAGGATTTCAGGAGGCACCTCTGTCCCCGTTGGTTCATCGGCAATATACCATGCAAGCAAGGCAGGATGATCCCTGAATGCAACAATCTCATTTATCAGCAGTTCCTTTTTCTGTTCATAACTGACGCCGTTGATCTTTGAGCTTACGCCTCCGCCTCCTGATACTGACAGAAGGTTATAGTTTACCTTCATCCCGAGCTGAGCGCAACGGTCCATATAAGTCTTTCTTTCGTTGAAAGTCTCAGGCAGGATTCTCTGATAGGGTGAGATCAGATTAAATCCCTTTACGATCTCTTCCTCAGGCAGTGTGGGGTAAACAGGTGAATAACAGTAAAATCCGAAAGGGAAATACTGCCGGCGGTTTACTATTAATCCTCCTGTTAACCTGTCTGTTTTTACTTCATTAGATTTATAGGGAAGTAAAATCAGAGTTGTTGTAGCCTTGTATATTATTCTGGGGCTCGCTGTTACAATTATTCCGGCTTCAATATTGTAAACCGAGGGTGTCAGTTTGAGTGAGAAAGGTAACCTTACCATATTCCTGCCAGGCTTTCCATTCCATGATACGATAGTATCCTCACAGATTTTTATATTAATTGATAGATTATTCTGCGAAAGAGCAGCTGGCATATAAAGCAGGAATTCGCCATTCTTTTCAAAAGAATAAAAACTTTGACGGGAATTTATTTTGAATGAAGATGAATCAACGGTTTGGCCGGATGCTTTTTGGTTAACATAAAGAGCAAGTATAAATAAAAGCACAACGAAAATTTTTTTGATAGACATAATTTATTGGCAAAAAAAAGCTATAACTTTAAAAATCGTTAGAATTTAAATTCGTACTATTTTAGATACCATAAAAGTAGTGTTTGTTTTTAATTGTCTTAAAATAATCAGAAATCATTCTCTAAGACGGTCTTTGGTGATTCCATTCATTTGTTTTGTGGAAATTTTTCATCTGCAGGCACAGCAACAATATTCAAAATTTGATCACATCACCACAAATGATGGTCTGTCGAGTAACCGTATACGGTGTATTTACAGAGATAGCAAAGATTATCTGTGGATTGGCACCGACGTAGGCCTTGATAAATACGATAGCTATCAGTTTAAGAAATACCGGTATAGTGAAAAACAGCCTGGAACAATCAGTAGTGATATTATAAATGGTATTTATGAAGACCGGGGGAAAAATCTATGGTTTGGTACTTTTAATGGCTTGAATTTGTATGATCCTGCTAAAGATAATTTTATAGTATTTAAAAACAATCCTGCCGATAAAAACAGTATTAACAGCAATTGTATCAACAGTATTATTGAAGATAGGGACGGAATCATTTGGATTGTAACTGATAGAAATTGTTTGAACAGGTGGGTTCCCGAAACTCAAAGTTTTATCCGGTATCAGTTTGATATCACGAAGAATGAATTAAATCCGCGTCCATCCAAAACGATAGCATCTGATTCAAAAGGATACCTGTGGATAGTTTCATTTAACCGAGGAATTCATCGTTTTGATCCTGAATCCGGAAAATTCACAGAATATGACGACCCTTCAATTGATTTCGGATACAATTGCTCAAAAAGCATATACATTGATAATCAGGATAAAATATGGATTGCAGCAGATGGCAGCGGATTCTTTTCTTTTAATCCGACAACCAACAAGTTTAAACAATTCGGATCAAAAGGCGACGGAAAAGGCACCAATCAAAATATCATCCTTGATATTCTTCCGGAAGACGATCGTTATTTATTGCTTGCGGTCGATCAGGGAGGGATAAACCGGTTTGACAAAGTATTTAAAACATTTGAATATATCGTGTATGATCAAACAAATGTTGAAGGACTTAATAACAATGGAATCTGGTGCTTGCATAGAGACAGGGAAGGAATTTTATGGATAGGTACCTCAGGCGGAGGAATCAATTATTTAAATCCTAAAAAAGGAAGATTTAAACTATTTACCCATAATAGTATTAGTCCTAAATCAATATCGTATAGTTTTACCGGTTGTTTTTACGAAGATCACCTGGGTTTGATCTGGATTGGTACCGATGGAGGCGGGATTAATGTCTACGATCCTGAAACAGATAATTTTACGGTATATAAGCACGAACCTTCCAACCCTTATAGCATAAGCGGGAATGTTATACGAGGTATTGCCGAAGATAAAGATCATGATATATGGATTGGAACCTGGGGTGCAGGGCTTAACCGGTATGATAGAAAAACAGGAAGGTTTTTTCGATATATGCCTGATAATAATGATCCTTCAAGTATATCAAATAACACAATCTGGAATCTTTTTATAGATCATAACAATACCTTATGGTTAAGTTTATATGACGTCGGTATTGATTTGTTTGAAATTGGAAAGGGAGTTACCAGACGATTCAGGCCTGACCCGGATAATCCTGGTTCGCTTAGTGGAAATAATAGCTGGTTCTTTTTTGAAGACCTTAATAAAAAGATGTGGATTTGTACACAGAATGGGCTCGATCTTTTTGACAGTATAACGAATTCATTTAAGGTATATCATTTTCCTGATAATGATATCGGGGCAGTCTATATAGATAAGGCGGGATATCTTTGGGTAGGAAGCAATACAAAAGGATTATTTTTGTGTCATCAGAATGGTACCATACTTAGAACGTATGATATAACTAATGTTTTGCCAAACAATAGAATTCATGCAATCACTCAAGATAATAAAGGAGGTATCTGGATTTCCAGCAACTATGGTCTAAGCAGGTTAAATACAGAAATTCAGCATATTAGGAATTATTCGAAAGAGGATGGTTTACAAGATGACCAGTTTTATCAACAATCATTTCTTAAAACGCGTAAAGGAGAAATGTACTTTGGCGGATATAATGGTTTCAACTCCTTCTTTCCAGACAGCCTGAAAGATAATGACTTCATTCCACCCGTTTATATCACTGATTTCCAGATATTCAATAAACCAGTAGTTTATGGATCACAAGAAGGTCAATTTCCAACGTATATCAGTGAAGCAAAAGAAATTAAACTGACCTGGCGGCAATCAGTATTTTCATTTTCATTTACCGCCATAAATTATACATCTCCGGGGAAGAATCAATATTCCTATATCATGCAAGGCTTTGAACGAAATTGGAATTTCACTGATGCCTCGAGACGATATGTCACCTATACTAATCTGGACCCTGGTGAATATACTTTCAGGGTAAAAGCCTCAAACAATGATGAAGTATGGAACGACAAGGGAGTTTCCTTACAAATAATCATTTTGCCTCCATGGTGGAACACATGGTGGTTCAAACTTATTTTTATTTCTTCAATAATCTTAATATTTGCTTACATTTTTCTTTCACGTGTCCAGCAATTGAAAAATCAGAAATTATTACTTGAAAAATCAGTAGCAATAAAAACTGCTGAATTATCTGAACTCAATGCTGCAAAAGATAAATTCTTCTCTATTATAGCACATGACTTACGAGGCCCGTTAAGTTCATTTGTTGGCGCTACCCAGGTACTTACTGAAGATATTCTGACAATGGAAAAGGAAGAGATTATGGATATTTCAGTGAGTATGAAAACATCAGCTACAAATATCTACAACCTTCTGGAAAATCTTCTTGAATGGTCACGACTGATGCAGGGCCAAATGGATTTCGTTCCTGTAAAATTTAACCTTAAGAGAAAAATTGAAGACTGTATTGTTGTTTTGTCTGAATATGCAAGAAAAAAGAGAATTAAAATAGCAATTGTTATCCCTGATGAAATAGAGGTTATTGCTGATAACCATATGTTTGATAGCGTTATCAGGAACCTGGTTTCCAATGCAATAAAATTTACTCCTGCCGGAGGAAAAGTAAGCGTGACAGCTGATTGTAAAAGTGATCATTTTATTGAGATAAAAATCAGTGATTCCGGGATTGGTATTACCCCGGAATTGAAAAGCAAACTGTTTCTTTTGACTGAAAAGACCAGCCGGAAAGGAACAGAAGGAGAACCGAG
>CAZLCF010000039.1:0-16593 GCA_964557905.1 uncultured Rikenellaceae bacterium
AGGATTCATAGTAAATAAAAAACCGCACTCTTTGCAGACATAAATGTCAAAATTTTCTTTGCTGGCCAAATGATCCTTGCATTCGAGATTGAATGCAATATTGGTGCTGTCGCAAACGAGGCACTTATTCCCTGGTGTCATCAGATTCGGTTGTTATTCTTCTATTCCTGATGGCAATGAATAAGGAACCTGCACACATTAAGATTAGCAACAATGAACTAGCAAATGATATTCTGGTCCCAGTACGGTAGGATTCCGGTTCAAACCTGAAAATGATCTCATGATTTCCTGCCGGCACCTCCATGCCTCTTAAAACATAATCAGCCTTAAAATGAGGTACCTCTTTCCCATCAATGTAGGATTTCCATCCTGCGGGATAATAAATTTCAGAAAAAACCACCAGACCGTCTGAGGAAGAAGCGTAATCGTATTTAAGTTCATTTGGTTGATATGATGTGAGCTCAATCCTTCCAGCAGGATCAGTCTGGTAACTTTCTTTTGTAAGAAGATTCTTGAAGCTTTTGTCAATTAACGCTTCGCGTGACGGGTTAAAAGTGTTTATAAGGCTTATCTCCTCATCTGCATTTTCCGCAGTTCTCACCATCTCAACAAACCAGGCATTTCCCAGAGCGTTACCATTGACCAGGGGCATTCCGTCAGGATCAACAATTATGTACTTTGTATTGAGCATATTAATGGAATTTGCCCTCGCAAGACTGCCGGCCAGCGCCGCGGATAATTGATCCGATTCCCTGTTATTCTGGTAAGTTGAAATGAAATCATTTATCTCGGGGGTAAGACCGCGTTCTATTAATTCGCTATATATCTGAAGCTTCGCACCATGATATCCTCCGATTGATTTGTGCCAGTTGGATGTTGAAGCATCATTGAAGGGTGAGACAGTCAGGTTCAGAACCCTGTAATCGGGAGATTTATCCTGGAGTATTGCCTTATCAGCAGCTGTCATCGGGTAGGGTTCTGTTTTTAATGTGGTTTTTTGAAAATTATCAGTGTTCAGGAATCTCTTGCTCACCGGCCACATATCAACCAAAATCAGCAATGCAAGAATCCCGACAGCGAGTTTCATCCCGATCTTCTTATAATAATATGCCGATAGCAGGAAAGCTGTCAGAACAATGAAGACCAGCGACCTGAAAGCATCATCCTGAAGCATTCTCTGGCGGTCATACGTTAATGCAGATTCAAATGTATTCTGTATATCAGGAGTGATCCTCAATTGCTCAAATATTTCCCTGTCAAGAGGAGAAATAAAACCACCGGCAATGCGCGGTAAAACAGTGAACAACAAACATAATCCTCCTGTTATTCCAGCGGACAAGATAATGGACCTGTTAAATTTTTTCTTTTCAATTGCATTCTGAAAAACATTTCTGAGGCTAAGAGCGGCCATTATTGGTATGGTAAATCCGGCAATTACCAGGATAGTTGATACGGCCCGGAATTTATTGTAACCCGGGAAATAATCCAGAAAGAAATTGGTGAGAGGCATGAAATTCCTTCCCCACGAAAGAAAAATGGCCAATATCGTGGCGGCCAGGAGCCACCACTTTTCACGTCCCTCAACAAGGAAAATGCCAAGCACAAAAAGAAATATCACAATTGCCCCTGCATACACCGAGGATGTGCTGGGTTGATCACCCCGGTACTTGCTGAAAACCGAGGATAATTGTGTTGCATTGTATCTCTGGAGAATCTTGTAAGTCTCTGTTTCACGGTCAAAATGAAAACCGCTGCCTCCTCCCATATAATTCGGAATGAGAAGGGTAAGTGTCTCATTGATGCCTATGCTCCATCCTGTGGCATAAGCCCTGTCTAGTCCTGAAGTGTTTTCATCCCTGGTCAGGTTTGATCCGCCTCTTGTTGTATATTTTACATATTCCCTCGTCGTATTGAGATGAGTGAAATTGGTACCCGCAGCCAGTATTACGGCAATAATTAAAACACCCAGCGACTTCATCAGATCCGGTACTTTCTTTTCTTTGATTGCGAAGAATAATTCGGAAATGCCATAGATAATAACAATTAAAAGGGCATAATATGTGATCTGCAAATGATTGGATATCAGCTCAAAAGCAAGACAAATGCCGGCTATTGCAGCTCCTGCCAGCCTGTTCTTCCTGATGGCCAGAATAATTCCTGCCAGCATCGGGGCCACGTATGCGATTGCATAAGCCTTTGTGTAATGACCCGCTGCAATAATTATGAAATTGTAAGAACAGAAAGCAAATGCAATTGATCCCGGAATAGCGAGCCATGGATTTACTCCATATACTATCAGCAGGATGTAAAAGCCGAGGAGGGCAAGAAATAAGGCCGCAACAGGAATTCTGAAGCCCTGGAAGAAATACATTATGGGTCTTACAAGGTTGCCTTTATATCTGACCGAGATCTGATATGCCGGCATTCCTCCGAACATCGAATTCGTCCATAACGGCTCTTCCTTATATTTCCCGCGATATTCAATGATCTCCCTGGCCGATGCCTTGTATACATTATTATCGTTGGTTACCAGTTTCCTGCCTTCAAGAACCGGGAAATAATATATATAGGAAATTGCCGTAAAAACAAGAACAGCAATAAAATATACTCCGTATTTTGACAGGTTGATTTTCTTCATTATTTATCGATAAATTCGGTTTAAAAAAAGTTAACGCAAAATTAGTTATTTTTGCATACGTTAAATGCACATGAAAGGGTTTTTTATGTTATTGTGTTACAGACATTTTCATGTGTACATAAAATAAATGACAGTGAAAAAGATTGCCATTACAGCTCCATATTTGCAGATCGAGTGGGATGAGTATAAAGATCATCTTGCAGGTTTTGATGTAATCGTTCCGAAGGTAGAGGAACGATTCGAGGAAGACGAAATGATAAAGATACTGGCTGAAGGTGTTGAAGGTATAATATGCGGCGACGACAGGATAACAAAAAAAGTCATCGATTCGGCTCCTGAGCTTAAACTGATAGTAAAATGGGGCACCGGGATTGATTCTATTGATAAGGCTTATGCAGAATCAAAAGGTATAAAAGTCCTGAATACTCCAAATGCATTTACAATACCTGTTTCGGAAAGCACAATCGGTCTTATGCTCTCCATCCTGCGGAAAATAGAAGAGAATAACAGGCTTATGCATAAGGGGCAATGGTTTAAACCAAAAGGCTATACCCTGAATGAACTTACAATAGGCATTATCGGATATGGCAATATCGGATCGGAAGTGGCAAGAAAACTATCGGTGTTTTGTGATAATGTCCTGTGGCATGACATTAAAAGTGATGAGGAACTCCGGAAGCTGAACAAAACCTTTTATGGGAAGAGGGTCGATCTGAATACTCTGCTTGCCCTTTCTGATGTGATCACCGTTCACTGCGATCTTAACAGGACAAGCCATCACCTGGTGAACAGCTCACTGATCAGTGGAATGAAAGACGGGGTCATAATAATCAATACCGCGCGCGGACCTATAGTTAAAGAAAATGATCTTACTGACTCGCTTGTAAACAGAAAGGTGAGTTATGTCGGTCTTGACGTCTATGAAGAAGAACCCCTCCCTGCCGGCTCATTACTGAGAAAAATGGATAACTGCATATTGCTGAGCCATAATACGAATTCCAGCTATATTGCATGGAAAAATGTACATTTGAATTCAATATCGATGCTTAAATTAAATATTTAAAATTTATATGAAAAGGAGAGTTGTATTAATTACCGGATGCCTTGGAGGAATAGGAAGCTCTATGGTTGATTTCTTCAAGGAGAAGGGTTGGTTTGTCATCGGCACAGATAAAAGAGAATCTTTTTCCAATGCAGACATCAAGATAACCACCGATCTGAGCAAAGTTGAAGCTGCCGTAAAAACAATTGAAGCAAGAATTAAAAAAGAAGGTCTGACCAGGATAGATGCTCTGATCAACAATGCAGCCGTCCAGATAAAGAAGAAATTCAAGGATTTTACATATAATGACTGGCATGAGAGTGTTAATGTAAATATTATTTCAGGCTTCATGCTTGTTCAGAGACTGCATAAATATCTGAAAGGGGGAAGCGTTATAAATATAGGAAGCATCCATGCTAAACAAAGCAAGAAAGATTTTGTTCTTTATGCCACGACCAAAGGTGCCATCAGAACACTTACACAAAATCTTTCACTTGAACTTGCACCTGATATCATGGTAAACTGTATTGCCCCGGCAGCCATTGATACTCCAATGCTGAAGGCAGGACTGACAAAAGCTGAGTATAACCAGCTGAAAAAGTACCATCCGGCAGATATGATCGGAGATCCGAAAGAATTGTCAAAACTTATTCTTACTCTCTGCGAAAGAAACGTTTTTCTTACTGGAGCATATATCGAGTACGATGGAGGAATCTCAAAGCTTCTTCACGATCCGGGAAGTACCCAATTAAAATAAACATTATGAAGGTGACTTGTTTCCTGCCATGCAGAGCAGGCAGCGAAAGAGTGAAAAACAAAAATACCAGGCAGTTTGCCGGTATTGAGGGGGGCCTGATAAAAATAAAACTCGATCAGCTGACCAGGTGCGATCTTATTGATACAATAGTACTAAGCACTGATGACCAGAAAGTTATTGATATATCAAAACCATTTGGGAGCAGGATCAGAATTGACAACAGACCTCCCGAGCTGGCTTCATCTGACGCCAGCACAGATGACCTGATAAGATACGTCGGCAAAATAATCAGCGGACCTCATATCCTCTGGACACATGTTACATCTCCATTTACGTGTGAAAACGTGTATACCAGGGCCATAAATGATTATTTCGGTTTTATTAAGACCGGTAAATATGATTCACTGATGTCTGTAACTCCGATAAGAGTTCATGTCTGGGACAGGAAGGGAGAGCCGGTCAATTATAAAAGGGGGGAAGTCAGATGGCCAAGGTCACAACATGTCGATCCTATGTTTGAGGTGAACAGCGCAATATTCATCAACAGCAGGGAAAACTATATCAGCCTTGAAGACCGTATCGGGCTTAATCCCTTTTTGTTTGAAATGGACCGTACAGAATCCATTGATATTGATTATGAGGATGATTTCCTGCTCGCAGAATCAATTTACAGGTTTAAACAATCCCGATAAGATCTTTCTGATCTTCTGAATAAAATTTATTGCGAATGGCTGATATATGATCAGATGCACCAGATCTGAAAAGGTGAATTTTACATCGCTGAAATTATTCTCCGACAGCAAATAATTTATATTTGAAACAGGTTTTGTCTCAGCCGGCAGACAATGTTCATTCAAATACAATTCAAGACTTTTACCCGATATGTTCTTTTTATAAAGTGAAGAAGAATACTCTTTTAAAGTGTTTTTCTCCCTGGCAATCATTAAAAATTCCGGGTTAAAATCAAAATCATATTGCATCTGTTCATTGTGCGGATTGTAATAAACCACAGGCACTCCCCGGATAAGACTTTCATGAATAAGACTGCTGAAACGGGTTATGAGCAAGCCTGCTTTCCCGAGCTGCTCCTCCAATCCTGTGCTTGATGATTTTATGACATTTTTATATTTGTGCAGATCTCCGGTATCTCTGGGATGCTGGGAAATAAGATAATTGATCCCCAGCTCATCCAGTGCAGAGGTTACATCATCAAGCCATCCTGTGCGAACCTCTTCAAAAATATTATATGTGAAATTGCAGTTTATTAATGCGTAGTCAGCAATCGTATTTCTGTTCCCTGAATTGGAATATCTTGGATTACCGGTCAGATAGAAATGCTTCCGTGGCAGTAATGTTGCTGATCTTACACCCTGGATCATCACATCATCGGCATGCTGCATCCTTCTGAAAGGATCTCCAAAATCAATGATCGATTCCTGTATGCACACAACAGGTATCTTCAGTAAATGACATTGCGATATAACTCTGATCGCCGCTTTTGTCCAGTCATTGTAAAGCACTAAAATATCCGGCCTTGATCCTTTAAGATGCCGGTAAGAGTATTTCTGAAAAGAAATATTTTTTTGCTCAAAGAAAGAATCTGCATTTTCTGTCTTTCCTGAAGGGATATAATTAATGTACTTATATCCAGGATTTTCAGAAATTATGCAGTATGTATTTTCAGCAAGAGTGTCACTCTGGGAATAAAAAGCTACCAGTCTTTCTTTTCGCCCGGAAGCGGGTTTTTCAATATCAAAAAAGCTGATTCCCGGATCTGTTCCGTCTGAAAAATATTTTCTGAAAACAGATTCGATGTGCAGGGCAATGCCCGAATCATTATTCTTCCTGAAGAACCGGGCAATGTGCACAATATCACCTGACAGCGGGCACCAGATGATTTTATCAAATAGCCCTTCCTCCCTTTTACCGAATGTGTTGTAAAGACAGATTTTCATTTTATTCTGAAAAAATCTTCGATAATATAGCTTTCCAGACTTCGTACTGGTTATATTTTTCTTTGATAAGCCGGAGAGCGTATTCTATATAAGGTTTCTGCATGGCAGGATTCTTCATATAATAAAGGCTCTTGTCAATATACTCTTCGGGTGACATTGCAAGTACAACTTCCTTTTCATCATAAAAGCTGAGGATCCCTTCGTTATCCGTCACACCAAACCTGCCAAGGGAAAAAACTGTCCAGAACCTGTCCATAATGCCTTTTTCAACTTTCCATGATGTTGCATGAATTATGGGGCATAATGACGCCATTTTCAGGGCTTCAACATGTTCCCTGACGGAAACAGGACCCCTCCGGGTTCCGCGGCCTGCTATATAACTCCTGCCGGCAGAATCAATAAGAGGCTGCAGATACGTATCCCATTCAGAGATATTCCCCCTGTAACGCGAACCCCAGCGGGAACCGACAAAAGCAAGATCATACCTGAAATTATCTGTAATCGGATTGCTTTTCATGATTTCGCCGTACGAAACAGTCATGGTTCCCCAGGGGATCCAGAAGATCCGGTCTTTGTACTTATCGACAATTTTCTTTTTCTCAGGGAAACTCTCTGTATCAGTTCTGGCTCCGAAAGCATAAAACCGGTAACCTGACCCATTCAGCAGATCCAGCTTCTGATATTGCGGCCAGTGCCATGCTTTAAAGAAATTAACAGGATCCGATGTCCATTCCGTGTTTCGGCTTTCTGGACTTGCATCAAAGCTGGTAAGCTTCTGTATCAGTATGCTGTCCTTATGAGGCTTGTATTTGTTTATAAGATCAATTGTGTCAGGACTGTTCCAGCAGATGTATAAACCAGGTTTCGTGTGGTCTATTTTATTGACGTTAATGTGATATGCATTATATCCAAGCTGTCTGAAGGTCTCAGCCAGGTAACTCCACGGCCAGAAATTGGTATGCTTCCTGGTGAAAAAATATTTTGGGACATATCCGACAAGGTAAATATTCATATCAGGAGTTATTTATTTTGAAAAAATGAGCGTAATCTTCCAATAATAGTGGTTTTAATATCGTCAACATCCTTTGAAACCTTCAGGATGATGATCAGTGATCCGAAAACAATTGTCATTAAAGTACTTCTGATGAAAATATCCAGGACAAAATTCGAAAGCTCCGGGATAAGAAGATTGAATAAATAGGTTATTATAATAATGAATAGCACGATTACGATTTTTATGTCATACGGGAACATCTTATACTTCACGTACAGAAATAACACCTGCATCAGGTTGTAGATCAGTGTGGAAATCGTCGATGCCAGAGCTGCGCCAACTATCCCCAGCACCGGTATCAGGATAAGATTGGTAACAATAATCAGCAATCCGAATACAAGTGTAAAGTATGCATTGTACCTGTAATCCCTTGACAGGTTAATTATTACGCTGCTGACTCCGGTTGCCATTGAAATGAACGCGCTTAATCCAAAAAAGAAGATAACATATTTACCGCTTATATATTCCGGGGACAAAATATGGAACACATTTAAAATATTTGCCCAGATGCCAGCCAATACAAGTCCTCCGATGATGGTTTGATTCAGGCAGCTTTTAAAATAAACAGACTTAATTGTTTCAATGTCATCTGTTTTCCAGGCATCGGAAATAACAGAAGTCGAAATTCTGGTAAGCGACCTTGACGGAAGTGACACAATGCTTCCGAACAGGAGAGATATGGAATAAATACCGGTGGCACTCAGGTTTATCATCGAGTTAATCATTATAGTATCAACTCTTTGAATGATTATATTACTGAAGCCGATAATGATGCCAAACATGCTGACATATATTATCTCCTTCCTTAAACTCCTGTTAATGAAGCTGAACTCAGGTTTAATTAAAACCTGTTTTTTCAGGATCAGAGGATAAAAGATAAGTATCCCCGGAAGGCATAATGCGATTATATACAGAATAACAAAGGAGTGAAAGCTGAGTAAGCTTGCAACAAGCAATAATGTCAATACAAGTATTGCAAAACGTTGAAAAACTTCTGTCAGGAATGTCCCGTAGGTGGCATTGAACAATGCCCGGTTATAAGAATCAAATATGCTGAAAAGAAGCATGAAGAGGATCAGTGGAGGAATAAGATAAAGGTAAGATACAAACAGCGGCGACTGCTCAATACTGTCTTTGATTATTAACGGCTTAAGCAGGAGAAACAATAAGATGGATAATAAATAACCGATGGCTGTTACTGCTGCAGTTAGTAAAAAGAAACCATGGTGTTGTTTACTTTCATCCCTGAAATATGGGAACAGTCTGATAACCACACTGGTAAAACCAAAGCTGGCAAAAACTGCAAACAATGTTGAATAACTGGCAAGAAGAGTGAGCAGTCCTATCTGCTCTGTTGAGAGAAACCTGGGGAAAAGCAATCCTGCTGTAATGAAGCCAATTACTGTTCCGATATATGAATAAATCGTACCCTTTATCGATTGTCTTTTTATTACTCCCAAAGTGTTTATTAATTAAATTTGTAAAAAACTCATGTCAGATCGTCAGTATAGGTATTAAGATGTCTGAACTTTCCATGAAATAAAGGATCAGATTTTTTAATTCTTTTAGAAAGGTTTATAAGACGGGCAATAAGCTTTAACGGCCTTAAGGGCCTCAGCACATGAGTTACCGCCATGGCTTCCGGAGCACAGTCTGCATATCTCGAAGAATGCACCTGATGATCATTATAATATAAAACCCGGTTTTCAATTGTGCGGATTTTTCTAACCGGATGAACATTCAGGCTGTCGTTGATAAGTACATTGATCCCGTTCCACCATCCTTCTTTCGCTTCTTCTCTTTTTTCAGGAGACATATTCCTTGGATGAGCTTTTGTATATCTTTCAAAGACAAGCTTAAATGAAGGATAAGCCGACAAAAAATCATCATTTGCCTGTCTTACATGCCTGTAATTGCTGTCATCAATTATGATAACTGCGTTATCGCTTAAGTATGGTCTGGCTAAAATAAGGCACATTAGCTGGCTCCTGTAGTCATGGGGACCATCAATAAAACAGAGACCTATTTTTCTTTCGCCGATATAATCCGGCAGATTCTTCAATGCGATCTCCATATCGCAGTTTATAAGATTTGCATTTTCAATGCCAAGCCTCAGGCAATGCTCCTTGTAAAGATTAAAGTTTCTTTTGTCAGGATCAAACTGTGAGAAGTTATCAATGCCAAAGGTCTTGCCCTCAAAAACTTTAGATACAGATATTAACGACAAACCCTGGAAAATCCCGATTTCCAGGTATACCTCATTCTGAGGATCAAGACAGCTGACCAGGTTTTGAAGAAGGGCTATGATCTTTTTTCCTGAAAATCCTGAAAGCAGCGGATCCGTAAACAGACATTCCAGGCTGTCCGGTGATTCTAGCACAGATCTGACTTTATCAATGTTCATTTCATGTCTGTTTTTATACTAATACTTCGGGACTATTTCCTCAAAGTCACTTTCAGTAAATAAGGCAGAAAGCCTGGATCCCGGACTGCAAAGAATAATATTGATTTTTTCCCTTTTCATCCTTTTTGCAATGAACTCCCATCCCTTGTAATGGTTTTGCTGCTGAGGCTTGCTGTACTCAGTACCGGCGCCAAAATAATCTGACCTGAAATGATTCGGATCACTGTCCCCTGATGATTTATATACAATCTGTCTGCCAGTCCTGTCATCAGGATTATATTCAATATTTACATTTTTAATATCCTTTTCAATATAATTACAATCAGTTCCCAGAATAACATAATTTTTATAACCAAGGATCTTTAGTATGGGAATAGAAGTTGCCCCCACATTGGCAATAATGCTTAACCTGTTAAATTCTTTACCCCAGATCCTCCTTTTAAGAAACCACGAACCTCTGAAGTTAAGGTAGCAGATCTTTTCATTATTTCCGAAATATTCTCCAGACCACGCCGGTAAGAAAAACTTTTCAATGGGCGATGTTTCAATGAGTTCCTTTACCTTCTCCTTAATATTCTGAAGGACAACCGGATCAGCTGTCATAAAATATTTCGGATAAAATCCCCAGTCATCGTAGGCAATATATGCCCTGTTGAATGAAATAGTATCCTTCCCTTTCAGTTTGCTCAGATCTATCTTATTCAGACTTGGACCATTACCAATGATATAAATAGTATCACTTCTGTTTGTCATTATCCGAAGCATTTTAACTGCCTGATTCCTTATCTGTTGAAATAAGCGCCATGCTTACCCAATATCTGAATTTGATTATCATTATTCCTTTCTGGAACCTGAACGTTATGAAATAAAACAATGAAATGAAAATTGTGGCTGCCCATCTGAGATCTTCAGAAATCAAAGTCTTTAATATTGAAGCCGTACCTTCAATTTGTGCCTGGATTCTCTTGCCTCGTCCTGTCCCCTGAGCCTGCTTCCTGATAAAATCGACTGAAGTTCGTTCTGAAGGAACAAGATGATATACAATGGCTTCTGCATTATACCATAGTTCAATTCCATTGTTTTTGAGCCTGTAAAACAGTTCCTTTTCTTCACCTCCGGTCAGGATATCACCAAACCTCCCTAGTCTTGTATCGAACGGTTTATAAGTATCGAAAAGCGACTTCCGGAAAGTCATATTTGAACCCCTGAAATAATTATGTTTAAAAGGTCTGGTCCTGTTTCCATAATTAAAGTAACCAAGCAGTGGCGAAAGAAATCTGTTATACCAGCCCGGTTTCCTGTCCATGAACTGGAGAAGAATTTTACCTCCTGCCGCTCCCGCTTCCGGATGTTTATTAAAAAATAATACTGTTTTTTCAAGGAAATCCTGAGCCGGCAGGGCATCATCATCAATAAAAGTAACCAGTTCATATCCTGCCTCTTCAATGCCCCTGTTCCTGGCATATGATAATCCCTGGCTTGTCTCAATAAAATACCGGGCTTTAATTCCTTCACTGTTATTCACGAATTCTCTGGATAACTGTTCAGTTTCATCAGTTGAGTTGTTATTAATGATTATTACCTCATATTCGTCAGCCGGCAAGGTCTGGTTCTTTAATGAATCAAATAGGCCGGGAAGGAATCGCGCCCTGTTATAGGTCGATATGATAGCAGAAATTTTCAAATATGATGATCGCTAAATCTTTTTTAAAGCTTCAGTAACCGATACCAGGTCTTTAATAATAACCTTAAGTTTGTCTGTTGTTACCCTTTCCTGGTCCATTGAATCACGGTACCTGATTGTAACTGTTTTATCTTTAACAGTCTGATGATCAATTGTAATGCAGTATGGTGTTCCTATGGCATCCTGCCTCCGATACCTTCTGCCGATGGAATCCTTGTCATCGTACTGGCAGTTAAAATCAAACTTCAGGTCATCTACGATTTTTTCGGCAATTTCCGGCAATCCGTCTTTTTTTACCAGCGGCATGACAGCAAGCTTGACAGGAGCAAGGAACGATGGGAGTCTTAATACCACACGCAGATCTGTACTCCCGTCTTCTTTCCTGAGTTCTTCTTCAATGTATGCAGCTGAAATTACATGCAGGAACATCCTGTCGACACCAATGGATGTTTCAATTACATAAGGAACATAGGATTCTCCTTTCTCAGGGTCAAAGTACTGCATCTTCTTGCCGCTGTACTCCTGGTGCTGCTTCAGGTCGAAGTCAGTCCGGGAATGGATGCCTTCAACCTCTTTAAATCCGAACGGGAATTTATATTCTATATCCGTAGCTGCATTTGCATAGTGTGCAAGCTTGGTATGATCATGGAAACGGTAGTTCTCGTCCCCGAATCCGAGAGCCCTGAACCATTTCATCCTTATGTCCTTCCAGTAACTGTACCACTCCAGTTCACTCCCGGGCTGAATGAAATACTGCATTTCCATCTGTTCAAATTCCCTCATCCTGAAAATAAACTGACGTGCAACTATCTCATTGCGAAATGCTTTGCCTATCTGTGCGATACCAAACGGGATCTTCATCCTGCCTGTCTTCTGAACATTCAGGAAGTTGACAAAGATCCCCTGAGCTGTTTCGGGACGCAGGTAGACTTTATTTGCTCCTTCGGATGTTGAACCAAATTCAGTGGCAAACATAAGATTGAACTGTCTTACTTCTGTCCAGTTCCTGGTACCCGATATCGGGCATACGATCTCATTGTCAAGAATGATCTGCCTTAGTTCGGCAAGATCATTTGTGTTCATTGCCTTTGTATACCGTTTATCAATTTCATCGATTTTAGCCTGATTTGCAAGAACTCTTGGATTTGTTTCCCTGAATTTTTTCTCGTCAAAAGCAACTCCAAACTTTTCCCTCGCTTTTTCAACCTCCTTGTTTACCTTCTCTTCAATCTTTGCAATGTGCTCTTCAATAAGCACATCGGCACGATATCTTTTCTTGGAATCCTTATTGTCTATAAGCGGATCGTTGAAAGCGTCAACATGTCCCGAAGCTTTCCAGATCGTAGGATGCATGAAAATTGCAGAATCAATCCCGACGACATTTTCATGAAGCAGTACCATGCTGTCCCACCAGTATTTCTTAATGTTATTCTTCAGCTCTACACCATACTGGCCGTAATCATACACCGCACTTAAACCGTCATAAATCTCACTTGACTGGAAAACATAACCGTATTCCTTGCAGTGCGACACCAGCTTCTTAAAAACATCTTCCTGAACCATAGTAACTTCTGTTTATTCTGAATGGTAGGCAAAAATAGTTTAAAAAGTTTGGTTTTACAATTGATGGCATCCTTCTCTTGATTCACACTTACTCACCCCCTTCCTTCGCTCCGCTTTTCAAGTCAAATGTACTCACCCCCATCCTTCGCTCCGCTCAGGCTTCCCCCCTCTTTGCTTTAGCAGAGAGGGGGGCTGGAGGGGTGAGTGCATGAGAATACAAGCAAAGAGGGGAACAGGGGGTGAGTTCATGGATTTCCGAAAGAGCAGGCACATAAAACCATTAAATCTATTACTATCTTTACATTTTAGTATCGTTCAATCTGTATTATGAAGAAAAGAACCGACTTCCTTGTTCTTGGTTCCGGAATAGCAGGACTGACTTTTGCCCTGAAGGCTTCAAAATTCGGGAAGGTATCTGTTGTGACAAAGGCAAATCTTGAAGACTCAAATACCCGTTATGCCCAGGGCGGAATTGCAGCTGTTTTCAGCGAGCCGGATAACTTTGAAAAACATATTCATGATACTTTGATCGCAGGTGATGGCATCTGCGAGGAGACCGTGGTAAGGATGGTGGTAAGTGAGGCTCCCGACAGGATAAAAGACCTGATTGAACTTGGTGTCCCCTTCGATAAAAAAACAGACGGTACATACGATCTTGCAAGGGAGGGCGGCCACTCCGAATACAGGATACTCCATCATAAAGACAAGACAGGCGAAGCTATTCAGAAAACACTGATGGACAGAGTAAAGAAAGATCCGAACATCGATATTTATGAACAGCATTTTGCCATTGAACTTCTTACCCAGCATCATCTTGGTGATGTTGTCAAGCGTAATTATCCTGATATAAAATGTTTTGGAGCTTATGTTGCTGACCTTGTGAACCAGAAGGTCATAGCCTTTCTTTCAAAAGTTACTGTTGTGGCAACAGGAGGAATAGGCAATGTATACCTTACAACCACAAACCCGGAGATTGCAACAGGAGATGGTATTGCAATGGTATACCGGGCAAAGGGAACAATTGAGAATATGGAATTTGTCCAGTTTCACCCGACATCATTATATGATCCCAATACCAGGCCCTCTTTCCTGATTACCGAAGCGCTCAGGGGATTTGGTGCAGTCCTGAAAAACATGCAGGGCGAGGAATTCATGAGCCGTTATGACAGCCGCGGTTCGCTGGCACCAAGGGATATCGTTACCAGGGCAATTGATAATGAACTGAAGAAATGGGGTGACGATCATGTATGGCTAGACTGTACACATCTTAACTCCGAAGGCCTTAAAGACCATTTCCCGAATGTTCATGAACATTGTCTTTCACGGGGGATTGACATTACAAAAGATATGATCCCCGTGGTGCCTTGCCAGCATTATTCCTGCGGCGGCATAAAAGTAGATATGGACGGTCAGTGTAATATTGACAGGCTATATGCTCTTGGTGAAGTTTCTTCAACAGGACTGCATGGTGCAAACAGGCTTGCCTCCAATTCGCTGATAGAGGCAGCTGTATATGCGCACAGAGCCTCAATACATGCTGGTAAACGGCTGAAAGAACTGACTTTTGAGGAAAAGATACCTGAATGGGACTATAAAGGCACGACACATCTCGAGGAAATGGTTCTTATCACTCAAAGCATCAAGGAGGTTCAGATGATCATGAGCAATTATGTCGGGATCGTCAGATCGAACCTGCGCCTGGACAGAGCCATGGTGCGTCTGGAGATTCTCTATCAGGAAACAGAGAGTCTTTTCAAACGCTCCCTTATTTCAAAAAAGATCTGTGAACTGAGGAATCTTATCAATGTGGGATATATCATAATAAAGCATGCAATGATCCGGAAGGAAAGCATTGGCCTTCATTATTCAATCGATTATCCAAAAAAACAGCCAATAAACCCTGCACGCTGAACCCTAAACTCTGAACCTGATTTTTTATGAATCATCTTGAGTCTTCATTTACCGGGAAAAATGCTTTCTGGAGATACCTGATAATGTTACTGGTCATTCTTGCAGCAACAAACACTATTGGAGGCATACCATTAATTATAGCTTTGGGAATACGATCGGCTGGCGATCCGCAAATAATTACACAACTGGCTGAAAATCCGAACGATCTGACTATTTTAGGTCTCGATCCGAACCTGTACCTGTTAACGATGCTCTTTCCATTCCTGATCGGGCTGGCTGCTTTTGTTCTGCTCATAAAACCATTGAATGAAAGGAACCTGAACCACGTTATTAACGGCACAGATTCATTCAGATGGAACAGGTTCTTTATTTCAGGACTGGTCTGGCTTATCGTCTCTGCAATTTACCTGTTTGTTTATCTTAAAGTTGACCCTATGAATTTTACCATAAACAACAGGTCACTTACACTTATTCCTCTTGTTTTTATCTCCGTTCTATTAATTCCGTTCCAGGCTGCCTTTGAAGAAATCCTCTTCAGGGGTTATTTGATGCAGGGATTAACAATACTGGTCAGAAACAGGTGGTTCCCCCTTATCGTGACATCTGTATTTTTTGCACTTATGCATATTCTGAATCCGGAAGTCAAGGAATTCGGATTCCTGGCGATGATGCCTCAGTATGTTTTGTTTGGTCTGATCTTCGGCATTATAACTATCCTTGATGATGGCATTGAAGCAGCAATGGGAGCCCACGCTGCAAATAATGCATTCTTATGTATCATGGTCACAAATGAATCTTCAGCACTGCAGACCCCCGCACTTTATGAACAGTTGGAAATCAGTCCCTGGACCGACCTTATAACAATGATGGTCATAGGAGTACTGGTTATTTTTATTCTGAAAATTATTTTCAGATGGGAAAATCTTTCTGTTCTCCTGGGGAAAGTTGAAGAGAAAAAAGCTATTGCTCAGATACCATAGATTGAAGTCTTTTCACTGGTCCTGAAATCACCCCATTTCTTCCTGATATTTTCAAGAATGCTTTTGATTTCATTTACATCGAGACTGGTCAGCAGTTTAAGCCTGGTCTCTTTAAAATGGGGCAAACCTTTAAAATAGTTAGAAAGATGACGCCGCATTTCATAAATAGCCCGTGGACCATCCTTAAACTCAAGCGATTTTTCCAGGTGAAAAAGAGCGAGATCAGCTTTTTCATTCACAGTGGGTTCGGGCAGTAGTTCTCCTGTATCAAGGTAATGCCTGATATCCCTGAATATCCAGGGTCTTCCTACTGCAGCACGTCCTATCATTATTCCGTCAACATTATATCGATTGAACATCTCTTTCGCTTTTACCGGACCATCAACATCGCCATTACCTATAACCGGTATTTTCATCTTTGGATTATTCCTTACGTCGCCGATAAGTGTCCAGTCAGCAACACCTTTGTATAGCTGTGCCCGTGTGCGTCCGTGAATTGTAATAGCCCTGATACCCGCATCCTGGAGCATCTCGGCCACCTCGACAATATTTCTGCTTTCATCATCCCATCCAAGCCTTGTCTTGACTGTGACAGGAAGCTTCAC
>CAZLCF010000040.1:0-16301 GCA_964557905.1 uncultured Rikenellaceae bacterium
AAAGGGTGCCATATTCCTGAATGACACCCTCTTAATTAATTATTTTTAACTTAAAGGAAAAGATCTACTTTACTGCGGCTGTCTGTTCTACCTCAGCATTCAGCATCAGTATTACTTCTGAGTTTTTCGGATCGTTGGTATAAACATAAATAGCTTTTGTGACTTTTCCATTGTAGCTGCCTGAATTGAATGTAGCTTTAATTGAACTTGATTCACCCGGTTTGATTCCGACACCCTGTGGGCCTTGCTGGACTGCTGTACATCCGCAGGTAGACCTGACATGCCTTATCAACAGGTCTGACTTGCCTTCATTTGTGAATTTAAACTCAACTTCATTGGCTGTTGATCCGGGTATTTTTCCAAGATCAATGGTTGAAGAAGCCAGCTTGAAAACCGGGGCCCTTTCCATATCCTCCTTAGTCATGGATGAAAAATCCTCAACCAGGTTTGCCGACACATAATAATATACATTCTCCTGAACGACATCGTTAAGCTTTATTTTAACCATGTCGCTTACATTGCCCCAGCCGCTGTTCTTTGTAGCATCATAGGTACCCTCTACAATTCCCTTCTGTCCTGGCTTAAGGGTTTCAGGATTTGCTTTAATGGATAGATGTGCCGGCAGGTTTTCAAATCCGATTTTAACAGGTTCATCAGATGTATTGATAAGCTGCATCACCCTTATCTTTTTTTCAGTTTTTTTGACATTTGTAAAGGCAAGATGATTGCTTTCAAATCTCACTGCACCAACCGGGAAGGTAAACAGCTCCTCAATGGTTTTCTCACGGGGTATCACCTCACCTTTTATAACAAGAACAACTACCTCCGGCTTGGAATTAGTATAAACTGAAAGGGTTTTGTTAAACTGTCCGGGACGATCCTTTGGATCATAAATGGCAGTTATTTTCCCTTTCCCGCCTGCAGGTATTGGTTGTTTTATCCATTGGGGTTGTGTACAACCGCAGGATGCTACAATATTCTGGATTACAAGAGGAGCATTACCGGTATTGGTGACAAGAAAATCATAAGTTTGCTTTCCGGCTTCTTCCTTAAAGGTTCCAAAATTGTGCTCACTTTCTGAAAGCTTCATCACAGGTTGCGCTATGACTGAAGCACTTACTGACAAGACTGATAAAAATAAAAATAATCTTTTCATACTATTAATAAATTGTAGTTTAAACATACTAAAACCGGCATTAACACGGTTCTTTTACATAAACAATTCCTGATGGGAATTGGTTGCATGAGATAGTACAAAAACCGGACCGGAAAATCAATGAACGATTTTTCTGCACAAAAATAGTAAACTTTAACCTTTTTGAATATTTAAAACATAATATCATTAGTTTTGTTGCTCAATCCGCGTCTTTTGGAATAAATTTTGTTGCCTGAGAATCCGGATTGCCGCTTGAGGATATAGAGAATGAGAAGCACCCGCAGACTGATAATCATTATTATAGCGTGTATCTTTTATTTAGATGCCGGTGGTCAGTTTTATAACGGCCACCAGATGACCTTCGGCAAGAATAAAGTCCAGTACTATGATTATTACTGGCAGTACTACAGGTTTGATGATTTTGACTGCTATTTCAATGAATTCGGGCGTGAACTGGCCCAGTACACTGCGGATTATGCGGTAAAAAAGCTTGAAGAAATTGAGGATTTCTTTGACTATTCCCTGGAAAAAAGGCTGATATTCATTATCTGTAATAAAAATGCCGAATACAAGCAATCCAATATTGGTCTGGTTACTTCCGACCAGGACAGCTATAACACCGGCGGTTTCAGCAGGATAATAGAAAACAAGGTCATGTTGTATTACGAAGGTGACCACATAGCCTTTCAAAAGCAAATTGCTGCTTCTATTACCGAGGTGATTATCAACGAAATGCTGTACAATGCTGATATTAAGGACAGGATAACCAGTTCTTCCCTGATAACCTTGCCCGATTGGTTTTTAAAGGGGCTTATTAATTACATATCATACGGATGGGACTATAAAGCAGAAAACAGGGTTAAAGACGGATTTAAATCACGAAAATATAAAAACATAAATAACCTCGAGTACGAGGATGCCGTCTTTGCAGGACTCTCCTTCTGGAGGTTCATCGGGCAACAGTACGGAGATGCACTTATCCCTAACATCATTTACCTCACAAAGGTCTATAAGCATATTGATGACGGATTTCTCTATGTTATCGGAAAGGACCTGAAAGATCTCCTGAAAGAATGGAAAGAATATTACATGAATGAATATTCTGCTGACAGGAACCTGCCCGGCTACGATAAGAATACAGTGCGCAGATCAAAAAAAGAACAGATCTATCAGACGGTTAAAGTAAGTCCCGATGGACAATATATCGCATATGTGACTAACGACTGGGGAAGAAAAAGGGTCTGGTTGTATGATCAAAATACTGAAAAGCTGAAGATTATCTTCAGGGCTGAACCGAAATTTGAACAGGTCGTTGACAAGACTTATCCTGTGCTCGCCTGGCACCCAAGCGGGAAGATACTCACCATAATAAACGAGGAAAAAGCAGCACTGGTGATGTACTTTTACAGGATCACTGAGAAAACGACGGAACAGAGGAACCTTCTGTATTTTGACAAGATCCTTGATTGTTCATATTCCCCGGAAGGATCCAGGCTTGTATTTTCTGCGGTAAAAGATGGCATAACGGATCTCTATATACACACCATTGCCTCGGGGACCAATGAACAAATCACCAGGGATATTGCTGATGATCTTAATCCCTCTTTCCTGAAGGATCATCCCGATGAAATAATTTTTTCATCAAACAGGATATCGGATACTCTTACAAATACTGCAGATCCGTTTGAAAAAGTTGCATTGAATTTTGACCTGTTCACTTACAACATCTCCAGTAAGAACAATATCCTTACAAGACTCGCTGAAGGCAAGTATTCCGACAGGTTTTCACCATCAGGGATTGCCCGAGACAAGTTTGCATACCTTGGTGATGAAAATGGTGTGCTTAACAGATACACAGCCACATTTGACAGTTCAATAAGTTATATTGACACTACCACTCATTACAGATATTTTATTAATTCTCTTCCCGTTACTAACTATGACAGGAATATTCTTGACCAGTCGGTCATAAACGGATCAGATATCTATGGGGAAGTTCTTTTCAGCAAAGACAGGTATAATCTGAGGAAAGGCAGCCTGAGCAGTTCAGCTCCAATACCGGAAAATGAGATTGTCTTAAGCACTTTCCGCAAGGAAAAGAGCAGGTTGCTTCATAAAGCCGATAGTATAGACCAGCTAAGGCAATGGCTCATTGCCGAAGATAAGAAAAGAAGGGATACCCTTACAAAACCGCTTTATGAGTATTATGTAAAATATGAACCCATTGATATCACCCATTATATCTTTGAGAAAGAAAAGCAGAACTACTATGAGCAGCTCTGGCGAAAAGATCATATGGATATAGATCTTGATACAGGGAAACTTGCTTTACCACTGATAAGGATCTACGAAACTTCCTTTTATAACAATTATATTGCCAACCAGGTTGATTTCAGCTTTCTTAATAACTCATACCAGGTTTACAGCGGAGGAGCACCTTATTTCAATCCAGGATTGAATGTCCTGTCCAGAATCGGTGCTATTGACCTTTTTGAGGATTACAGGATTACAGGGGGATTCAGATTTTCAGGCAATTTCAACAGTAATGAATATCTTGTCAGTATTGAGGACATGAAGGGGAAATTCGATAAACAGCTTATTTTTCACAGACAGGCATTTTTCAGTCAAAATGATTCAAGCGATTTTAAATCACATACGCATAACTTATACCTGTCATATTCTAAACCATTTACTCCCGTTCTTGCTCTTAAAGGGACACTGGCATACAGATACGACCGGCATGTTTATCTGGCCACCGATCTGGCATCCTTAAGTAATAAAAATCTTGCCCGCCACTGGGTCAGCCTGAAAGGAGAACTTATTTATGACAATACCAGGAAGAGAAGCATAAACATATACTACGGGACCAGATTCAAGGTTTTTGGTGAATACTATAAAGAGCTCACATACGACAAGTCGGATATGATCGTCGTTGGTGTTGATTTCAGAAAGTATATTAAAATACACAGGGAGCTTATCTGGGCGAACCGGTTTGCAGCCAGCACTTCATACGGGCCGACAAAGCTGGTTTATTACCTGGGAGGCGTCGACAACTGGATGGGATATCTTTTTGGCGGTACCACCATGTTCGATAATACAATCCCTGTCAGTCCACGAATGAACTATGGTTTTCAGACACTTGCTACCAACCTGAGGGGATTTAGTCAGAATATAAGGAACGGAAATAATTTCGCCCTGTTTAACAGCGAAATAAGATGGCCCGTTGTCAGGTATTTTGCCGGACATCCTCTTCGTTCAAACTTCCTGAACAGTCTTCAGGTAGTGGCCTTCGGGGATATCGGGACAGCCTGGACAGGCAAATCACCGTGGTCGGGTGAAAACTCATGGGATAATGAAATCTTCCATAATGGTCCCATTACAGTAGTACTCGATTCCAACAGGGAACCAATCGTAGCAGGATTCGGAGCAGGAGCACGAGCCCAGGTACTTGGCTATTTTGTCAGGGCTGACTGGGCATGGGGAATCGAGAATAATTATATATTGCCCAGAATATTCTATTTGTCCTTCAGCCTCGACTTTTAACAACTTCCGAGGAATCTCCCCTTCTGTAAATTGATTAAAAAAGGCATGGTTATTGTATATTATTTGTGCATTTTTAAAATTGAGATAATTTGGGTAGTTTTGTGCGATTACCGTAATTTATTAAACTAAAAATAAAGGAAATGGCTTACAAAATCAACGAAGATTGCACTGCATGCGGAACTTGTATTGATGAGTGTCCTGTTGAAGCTATATCTGAGGGCGACATCTATAAAATCAATCCAGATATTTGTACCGACTGCGGTGCATGTGCAGATGTTTGCCCCGTAGAGGCAATTCATCCTTCAGAATAATGCAATCAAAAAGAATAAGTAGGGCCGTTTCAAACAACGGCCTTATTTATTTAGGATCATATTTTGCTGCTTCAAGAAGACCCTGAATATCGGTATTATCCATCAGCCTGCCAAGATCTATGCCTTTGTTCCTCATCATATATGATTCAACGATCCTGAAACCAAGCCATGTTGCAGCTTTTCCCGGTGATTCATTTGTAAAATAGGTGGTAAAAGGAGCTTCACCTGTAAGTTTCCTGACCGTAAACTGATCCGTACTGAAAAGAAGGTCATTCTCAATAAGATAATGCCACATCTGTCTCTCATTATTTCTGCAGAATTTCATCTGGTCTGCTGAAAATCCGAAAAGAACTGTATCATTTATCTCAGGCATCATACATTTTTCAAAGTATTTAAGCTTGCCTTCATGTATCATTTCGGTCATGACATCATCTGCCTGATATTCCATTGAAGCAATATTCCATTCCGAGGCTCCCCATCCGTACATGCAGTCGGGAACAATATTCCAGGAGTTCATCCTGGCGGCAATATACCTGTAGATATTAAGCCGCGGATAATATTCACAATTTCTGCCGAGATACCTGTCAAGCCCGATGCCGATAACCGAATCCCCGATAATCAGACTGTTATTGAATCCGGTGATGCATGTATATACTGCAGGGACCTTTGCAACGGGGAAATACCACTTATAATGACGGAAGGCATCTTCCAGATCTTCTTCTATTGCTGTAATATCAGGATAAAGCTGCATGACAGACTCATATACGTCATTATTCAGCTTGTCGGTGCAGAACCTCACAAGAAAACCACCAAATGAAGTGTCATTCACATTGCCTGTATTAATAACATAGCTGAAAAGCTGAAGGAATCCGTCATATTTTTCCCGGAGGTCAGGAACTGATGCAGGTATTTCAGCGGGATCAATCGTAAAAAGATCCTTTTCCAGCCTCATAACTTCAATGTCTGCAGAAGCAGAGGATGTGTTGATCCTGTAAGGATTCTTTTTACAGGACACCAATCCGGTAATGAAAAATATTATGATCAGGACAATTGTGAAACGGATTCTCATGATGTACTTTTTTAAGATCCCTAAAATAAATACTTTTCTCCTTTATGGCAACTACTCCAAACTTCAATTTTTATTTGTTAATTTTACTGCCCTGATGAATAATTAATTATATAAACATTGAAAACAATGAAATCGTTCAAGGGAACAAATCTCGAACAGATTTTCATCCTATCCTTACTGGTATTATTCTTTTTTCCTGTCAGAATGTCTGCTCAGGAGAGAATCAGCATCGGAGTGCATTTCGATCCGCTGATAAGCTGGTTTGGTACCGATATAGATGCCGTGAAGAATGACGGTGCCAGACCAGGCATTAATGCAGGACTTACATTCAATTTACCATTCAGCCCAAACTATTCCTTTTCAACAGGTTTAAACCTGATCAGTGCAGCAGGAAGACTTGTGTGTGAGGATGATACACAGCTTGAACTGGTGAATCCCGAGACTGTTCTGGCCAATGAACCTGTCGTATATAAGATCCAGTATGTGGCTGTTCCCCTGGGACTAAAGCTGGAGACAAACCAGATAGGGTATCTTACATTTTTTTCTGATGTCGGCATGGATCCTAAAGTCAGGATTGGAGGGAAAGCTGATATTCCGTCACTTGAAATAAAAGGGGAAAAAGCGACTTCTGAATTGAAAATGTTCAATCTTTCATATCACATAATGGCCGGAATTGAATATGCTCTTGGCGGGAATACTTCAGCAATAGTTGGGATCGGTTTTGAAAACAACTTCCTCGACGCGACAAAAGATAACGGAACGCAGCCTGTCGATAAAGTGATACAAAAAATAATATCTATAAGGCTTGGAGTCAACTTCTAACTGAAATTAATGAAGATAACAATTGCACAGCTGAATTACCATGTCGGCAATTTTGCCGGGAACAGGGATCTCATTTGCAATGCCATACGAAAAGCAAAGAGTGAAGGCTCCGACATTGTCGTTTTTTCTGAGCTATGCATACCCGGATATCCTCCTCTCGATCTACTTGACCGGCTCGATTTCATAGAAAAATGCAATCAGACTGTCGATGAAATTTCAAAGGAGTGCAGGGGAATTACGGCTATAGTAGGATCGCCGGTAATCAATAAAAACCCAGAAGGAAAAAAACTTTTCAATTCAGCTCTTGTCCTGTCTGAAGGCAAGGTAATTTTCTCCGTCAATAAATCCCTTCTGCCTACTTATGACATCTTTGATGAATACAGATATTTTGAACCCGGAAAAAGTTTTTCCGTATTTTCATTCAAGGGATTAAAATTTGCCCTGACCATTTGCGAGGATATGTGGGATGAACAATCATTTGACAATGAATTTGAGAAAAAAAGGCTCTACTCCGTATCCCCGATGGAGGAGCTGGCAAAGTATGATCCGGATATCATAGTAAATATTTCAGCATCACCATTTTCGTATTCAAAAATTGAATCGAAAGCAAACATTTTTAAAGTTAAGGCAGCAAAGTATAAAGTCCCGGTGATCACAGTAAATCAGACAGGTGCAAATTCAGAACTGATTTTTGACGGTGCCTCTATGATTGTCACCAGTAAAGGAGAGATCTTCAGGAGATTGCCCTTCTTTGAGGAAGCTGTTGAAACATTCACATCAGACGAGATATCTGAAGGAGCCATTTCAGAGGTTATGGGAACCACAGATCCTGTTGAACTCATTTATAAGGCTCTTGTAACAGGGATCCGCGATTACTTTGCCAAAACAAATTTTAAATCCGCGATCCTGGGTCTTTCAGGCGGCGTAGATTCGGCATTATGTCTTTGTCTGGCAGTGGAAGCACTTGGAAATAAGAATGTAAGAGCTTTACTGATGCCTTCGCGATATTCATCGGTACACTCTGTGAAAGATGCTGTGACACTTGCTGAAAAGCTCAATATACCTTATGATATAATCAGCATAGAAAAGCCGTTCCGTGCATTTGAGCAAGATCTCGGACCCTTATTTAGAGAGAAGGAAATGGATGTTACCGAGGAAAATATACAGGCCAGGATCAGAGCTGTTCTGCTCATGGCCGTATCCAATAAATTCGGATGCATTCTTCTTAATACCTCAAACAAGAGCGAGGCAGCAGTCGGTTATGGTACACTGTACGGAGATATGGCAGGCGGATTGTCTGTATTGGGAGATGTTTATAAGACAGATATTTACCGGCTTGCAGGTTATATAAACAGGAACCAGGAAGCAATACCGCTGAATACTATAAAAAAACTACCTTCAGCTGAACTCAGACCAGGACAGCTTGATACAGATTCCCTTCCTGATTATAAGATCCTGGACTCGATACTTTACCAGTACATTGAACTTCAGAAACCAGCGGATAGGATATCAGGTGAAGGCATTGACAGACCAACTGTTGATAGAGTGATAAGGATGATCAACGCCAATGAGTATAAAAGATACCAGGCCCCTCCTATTCTCAGGATATCATCCAAATCTTTCGGATCCGGAAGGAGGATGCCGCTGGTTGCTAAGTACTGAAAAAAACTCTTTTTACCCTGCCCGGGATCGAAGTAAGTATCTCGTAAGGAATGGTCCCGCATTTTTCTGCCAGTTCATCAATGCTGATATTCTCGCCGAAGATCTCAGCTTCATCACCCTCCTCCGCTTTCAGTCCTGTAATATCGGCCATGCACATATCCATGCATATATTGCCTATTATTGAAACCCTGGTGTTGCTGATGAACAGGGAGCCATTCCTGTTTCCAAGTTTCCTGTTCAGTCCATCGGCATACCCCACGGGAAGAATTGCAATAATCCGTTCCTTGTCGGATATATCGGCACATCCATATCCGACAGGCTCACCTGCAGGGATCTTCTTTATTTGTGATATTCTTGTCTTAAAACGTCCTGCTGGCTTCAGGTCCAGTCCTTCAAAATTCCCGACACCATATATTCCTATGCCAGGACGAACCATATCAAACTGGTATTGCGGAAAACGGGTGATACCTGAGGAATTACAGATGTGCCGCATGAATGGGTAACCTGTTGCTGCCCTGATCTTTGCAGCGGCTTCAACGAATATTTCTGCCTGATGGTGAGTGAACTGATCATACCGGGGATCGTCGCTTGCTGCAAAATGAGAGAATACAGATATTATTTTAAGGGATTCTAACGATTTAATGTGTGATGCCAGCTCATCTGTTTCACCCGGGAGGAAGCCAAGCCTGTGCATCCCGCTGTCGATCTTGATATGAACGGGGTAATTGACAAGGCCATGCTTTGAAGAGATATCCGAAAATTTTTCAAGTAAGTCGAAGTTGTATATCTCAGGTTCCAGGTCATACCTGATCATCAGTTCAGCAGATGAGCAATCAGGATTCATCACCATGACAGGCAGCGTAACGCCTGCATTTCTCAGCTCAACACCTTCATCGGCATAAGCGACTCCGAGATAACTGACACGGTGAAACTCTAGCAATCCGGCAATTTCGGCGGGACCCGCTCCATAAGCGAATGCTTTGACTATTGCCATAATGCGCGTTCCCGGATCCAGGTACCTTCTGAATTCATTAAGGTTATGAGCTATCGCGTCAAGATTGACCTCAAGAAGGGTCTGATGTACCTGCTGCTCAAGGAGTTTCCCTATTTTTTCAAACTCAAATATGCGGGCTCCTTTCAGAAGAATTATCTCGCTATGGAACTGATTAGGATTAAAGCGATGTATAAATTCATCAGTAGAATAATAGAACATTGCATTTTGTGCAAAAAACGAGCTGTTCCTGGCGAGTGTTGGTCCGATGCCTATGAATTTTTGTATCTCGTTTTTCTTTACCAGATCCGCCACCCCTCCGTACAACTCCTTTTCGTCCCTTCCGCTTTGAACAAAATCAGAGAGAATAAGCGTGGTTTTCCTGTTATTCTGTCCCTTCAAATATTCAATAGCCATTCCAAGAGAGCCCGGGTCTGAATTATAATAATCCTCAACAAGCTGGCTGTTATTAATCCCTGTTTTGATCTCCATCCTCATAGCTACTGAAACCAATCCGGACACTCCTTTTCTGATAATCTCAGGATCTATTACCATGGCCAGGCAAACAGCTGCTACAGTAATTGCATTTTCTGTTGAAGCACGGTCATTGAACGGAATTACGAATTCATGGGTTTTCCCCTGGTAACTCATTTCAAGTTTTGTTACGCTTCCCGGCAATGAGCTCTTTCTTACAAAGATTGATGCATGTGCATTTTCACATGACCAGTCGATGAGTTTTTTCCCCCTGAGTGACCTGTCACTCATTACAAGCTTGTGAATGATTTTCTGATCACTGCAATAAATTACCATTGAGGCATTTGCAAAGAGCTTCAGCTTCTCCCCTGCCTTTGTTATGATATCAGGGAAGTTCTCATTGTGGGCATCGCCGATATTTGTAATTACCCCGATATCAGGGTCAATAACTTTCCGGAGGTTTTCCATTTCACCCGGCATGGATATTCCTGCTTCAAATATTCCGATGGTATATCTGTCATCCAGTTTCAGTACCGACAACGGTACTCCGATCTGGGAATTATAGCTTTTAGGGCTTCTTATGACCGGTGCTGAAAGTCCAAGTATGTCTGCAAGCCATTCCTTTACAATTGTTTTCCCTGTACTACCGGTAACTGCGATTACTGTTGACTTAAAAGATTTTCGATGATAAGCTGCAAGAAGCTGAAGTGCAGTAACTGTATTTTCTGTCTGAATGAATGCAGCATCAATATATATACTCATATCTCCCTGCACCCTCTCAACAACAAATACCCGGATCCCCTTATTATAAAGCGAATCAATAAATAAATGCCCGTCATGGTTTTTACCATGTATTGCAAAGAATGCCAGTCCTTCTGCAAAGCTGAACCGGCGGCTATCGGTAAGAATATCCGACACTTCCAGCCCAGGATTGACAGTCAGGGTTCCATTTACTATCTGCGCAATATCTGAAGCAGTATATTTCATTTGTCTTTTCCTGTTGCTTTATTATAACAGGTTCTGCAGAGCGGTTCATATTTATCCTTTTCACCAAGCACGACCACCTGGGCTTCTTCCGATTTTCTGAATGAATAATGGGCGAGGGTGCCGCATCTCAAGCATATTGCATGGACTTTGGTAATATATTCAGCTATAGCAAGAAGTCCGGGTATCGGGCCGAAGGGATTCCTCATAAAGTCCATATCGAGCCCTGCAATAACTATTCTTATGCCGTTATCAGCCAGCTTATTACAGACATCAACTATTGTATTGTCAAAAAACTGCGCCTCATCAATGCCTACCACATCTACATCACTGGCCAGCAAAAGAATTGCCGAGGCATTATCTACGGGAGTTGACACGATTGATTTTTCATCATGTGAAACTACCCTGAATTCAGAATAACGCTTGTCAAGAGATGGCTTGAATATCTCAACTTTCAGGCCGGCAAACTGAGCTCTGCGCAATCTGCGTATCAGTTCTTCGGTCTTACCGGAAAACATTGAACCTGTAATTACTTCTATTGATCCCCTTTTACCGGTCGCTCTGACTGAATTCTCGAGAAAATCCATCTTTAATTAATCTCTGTTGCTGTGTACCATTTTGTAATTATATCCCGTTTCGACTTGTGGAATATTAGTTACTTTTGCAAAATAAGGAAATTGGTTTGTTATATTAACATTAAAAGATATGGATTTCAACGCGACAGTCGATTTAATTCTCAAAGACCTTAATGAAGCCCGGGAAATTATTGATGATCTTAAGAATTATCCGGGGGTGCCTGTTCTGCAGGTGGAACTGGCAAAATCGAAATGCAAGAGCGCCGGGGAAGTGATCGCGCTCCTGAAAAATATTAAGAATGAAGAAGTCCGCCAGAAACCTGAAATCCGGCTAGCCTCTCCGGATATCAAAAAGAAAGAGCCGAAACGTCCTTCAAACAAGCCAGCCGAATCTGCGATTATTGCTGACACGTTCGGTTTCACAGACAGAATCAATGAACAGATAGGGAGCTTAAGAGATGATGATAATGTTACAGATATCATAAAAACAAAGCCATTAACAAATCTTGTCGATGCAATTGGTGTAAATGACAAGTTCCTGTTCATCAGGGAACTTTTCAATGGAAGTCCGGAATCATATAATCAGGCCATTGCCAGGCTCGACAGCTCGGAGAGCTTTGAAGATGCCAGGGAAGTTTTAATGAGCTACACCGGCGATAACAAAGAAACGGAAGTTGTAAAACAGCTGCTTGATCTGGTAAAGCGCAAATTTCCTGCCGATGAGTAAATTATTCCTTGTCCCTACTCCTATCGGTAATCTCAAAGACATCACTTACCGGGCAGTAGAAACACTTGAAAATGCGGATCTTATCCTGGCTGAAGATACACGTCACGCTTCGAAGCTTCTTAACCACTATAATATCAGATCAACGCTGCTGTCACACCATATGTTCAATGAGCATAAAAGTGTTGAGGCTATCTGCGCAAGGATCCTGTCAGGAACGACCGTTGCCCTTATTTCTGATGCTGGTACTCCCGGCATTTCCGATCCGGGATTCCTGCTGGTAAGATCCTGTCTTGAAAAAGGTATCTCCGTTGAGACTCTTCCGGGTCCGACTGCACTTATCCCTGCTTTAGTAAATTCGGGGCTGCCTTGTGAAAGGTTTTGCTTTGAAGGATTTCTACCTGCAAAAAAGGGCAGGAATAAAAGGCTTACCGGGCTGGAAGAAGAGGCCAGGACAATGGTCTTTTATGAATCCCCTTACCGGCTGGTGAAAACTCTCGATGAGATGGCAGTGCATTTTGGCGGAGACAGGGAAGCATGTGTCTCAAGGGAGTTAAGCAAAATATATGAAGAGAATTTAAGAGGCATATTGTCTTATCTTTCAGATCACTATAAAAAGAAACCACCTAAAGGGGAAATAGTGATCATCGTTGCCGGGAAGAAAGATTAATCCGATTCAGAAATGAAACGAACTGTATTGATTTTTGCTATTTCCCTTGTCACAACATTTTCTTCCTACGCCCAGATACTTAAAGGGAAGATCACCGGTGAATCAGGTGAAGCAATACAGTATGCTACAGTATATATCCAGGAACTGAGACAGGGAACAACGGCCAATACAAAAGGAGATTATGAGATAAAACTGCCGGCCGGTAAATACCTGGTGACATATCAGAGCCTTGGTTTTTCGCCGGTTTTTTACAATATCACAATCTCTGATCAGACTATAACAAAAAATGTCATTCTGCCCGTTCAGTACTATGAGATTCCGGAGGTGCGAATTACCGCTACCGGTGAGGATCCAGCCTACGGTATCATGAGAAAAGCCATCGGTATGGCACCTTATTACCTTAATAACATAAGCTACTATAAAGCAGATGTCTACCTTAAAGGGAACCTTGTTTTTAATAAGATTCCGAAGCTCATGCAGAAAGCAATGAAAATGGAAACATCGGATGACGATGGATCAACAACCAGCTCAACGAAAATAAAAGAGGGTGATGTCTTTATGATGGAATCATTTAATGAGATTGAATTCACCGCTCCCGATAAATATATCCAGAAGGTGATCTCCTTTAACAGCACTTTCCCCGACGAGGGTGACAATATTTCACCTATGGACATTATCAATGCAAGCTTTTATCAGCCATACATAGCGGATTTAGCCATATCGCCGCTTTCTCCTCAGGCTTTTTCGCATTATAAATTCAAATACCTGGGAGCAACGCCCCAGGGTAATAACATTATAAATAAGATACAGGTTATACCAAAGATAAAAAGTCAGCAGCTCTTTGAGGGGACAATTTATATAATAGAAGACCTCTGGTGTCTCTACAGCGTTGACCTCCTCAACGATAATATTGCCGGCAGGATAAGCGTTCAGCAACTGTACATTCCGGTGCAGGATGAGATTTGGATGCCTGTAAGCCATAAATTCAAAGTTAATGTTGAGATATTAGGTATCAGGGCTGATGCCGGTTACGGCAGTTCAGTCAAATATACCGAAGTGAGACCAAATACTTCACTGAGAAAGCCGGAATCTGTTGATGCAAATTATTTCGGAAAGCCTGTTCCCTCACAATCCGATCAGAATCTGCCTGTTTCTGAAAACCAGGAAAAGATTGAAGAGATACTGGAAAAGAGTGAACTGACAAACAGGGATATGGTCAGGCTGACCCGCCTGATGGAAAAAGAATCTAAAAACGCCCTGCCCGATAGTATCAAAAATAGCCTGGAGGTCAAGGATAATACAATAACAACCGTTGAAAAGGATGCGAATAAGAAAGATAGTACTTACTGGACAGAAATCAGGCCAATTCCGCTATCCGATCTTGAGATTAAAAGCATCAGTATACGTGACAGCATAAAGCTGAAGTCATCCCTTCAGGAGTTGAAAACGGATACAGTAGTTCCCGGTGAACAAAAGAAGAAAAGTAAATTCCTGAGTACCCTGAATGATATCGGTTTCGGCCATACATGGTCCGATACTTCAGGATTCAGATTCACATTCGGCGGACTTCTGGACCTTGAAAACCTGAGTTTCAATACCGTTGATGGTTTTATTTATGGTATCGATTTTAATATCTCAAAGAGATGGGAAAATAATACTTTGCTTTCCTTCAACCCTGATCTTCATTATGCATTCAGCCGCGAGAGCCTCATGTGGAGATTAAACGTTAACTACACTTATAACCGGATTAAGCAGATGCAGTTATTTTTCAGGGCAGGCATGAACAGCAGGGATATCGGCACAGGGGGAAGCATAAACACTCTGATAAATACCATATCATCCCTGTTCTTTGAAAAAAATTACTTAAAGCTTTATGAAAACAGATATTTTGCTTTTGGTCACAGGAGCCGGATCTCAACCGGAATAAATCTTGAACTGTTAGCCGAATACGATGACAGGAGGGTGCTTGACAATACAACCTCATATTCGATCATAAAATCATCTGCGGAGTATTCGGATAACGTGCCAGATAATTACTATTTGTCAGCAGAAGCAGATTCCATGTATGCATTGTGCGATCAGCATCATTTTGAATTTGTAACAAGTGTTACATACACTCCGCGACAGAAATACAGAATTATTGATGATGCTAAAATACCATGGGGCTCTGACTGGCCGACCTTTGTTCTGACATGGAAACACGGAATAAACGAATTTTCTGAATTAACTGACAAATACAGGCACTTTGACATGATCAGGTTTGAGGCATCAAAAGAACATGATTTAGGCGCTTTCAGCGAATTCAGATGGAGAGTCAGGGCTGGAGGATTCCTGAATAAAAATAACCTGACATGGTATGATTTTTTTCATTACAATGCTCAGCCGCTGCCTGTTCTGCTCGATAATTACCTGGATGCATTCAGGCTGCCTGCTTATTATTCCCTGAGCTCCCCCGAATTATACGGGGAAGTCCACATAAAATATACAACACCTTACCTCCTGCTTAAATACCTTCCCGGTCTGAGTAAAACACTTATGCGTGAAAATCTCAGCCTTTCATGGCTGGATTCAAAATTTCACAACGGCTACACTGAAATAGGTTATAGCATAACCGAACTGCTGCTTCTTGGCGAGTTGGGTGTTTATGCCGGATTTGAAAACCTGAAGTACAAAAGCATTGGTATGAGGCTTGTCCTCAGGTTGAATTAAGGTTCCTCAGGAACAAGATCATGCAAAGGGAGGCTCATCATGATTGTCATATTCATGATCGAAGCTTCCGCTCCGGTTCCGGAGATTATCATGATTCATCTTTGAACCAAGGGTTATGCTTTGGGGACCACCAGGTTCTGTGATGTCTTCAATATCAAACTCATCAATATCGACAAACTGAGCCTTCTCTTCGCGGAATCTCAGCTTGACATCGCCGACAGGACCATTACGGTTTTTTGCAAGGATGATCTCTGCTATCCCTTTTGTTGAAGATCCATCTTCCAGAAATTCAGTTATCCCAAATTTTTCCTGGCGATGAATAAATACCACCATATCGGAATCCTGTTCAATAGCTCCCGATTCACGAAGATCAGAAAGAAGGGGACGTTTTGTGCCGCCTCTCATTTCTACTGATCTGTTCAGCTGTGAAAGTGCAATTATCGGCACATTCAGCTCCTTGGCAATACTCTTGAGTGACCGTGAAATATTGCTTACTTCCTGTTCCCGGCTGCCGGCATTCTCAGGTCCGGACATCAGCTGAAGATAATCCACAATAACAATATCCAGATTATGCTGAGCCATCAGACGACGGCATTTTGCCCTCAGCTCAA
>CAZLCF010000041.1:0-16279 GCA_964557905.1 uncultured Rikenellaceae bacterium
ATCCTGAAGAACAACAAAGGATTGATAATACTTGTCAATAAATGGGATATTGTTGAAAAAGACAACAATACGTCAAAATTGCTTGAAAAGGAGATAAGAGGCAAGACGGCTCCGTTCGTTGATTATGATATTCTGTTTATTTCGGCAATAAACAAACAGAGGATACACAAGGTGCTTGACATAATCGAGAACGTCAATCGGAACAGGAACAGGAAGATCCCTACTTCTGAACTGAATGAGTTTATGCTTGAAATAATAAGGAATAATCCTCCTCCCTCACTGAAAGGCAAGCATATCAGGATAAAATATGTAACACAGCTGCCTGCCCGCACTCCCCTATTTGCCTTTTTCTGCAACCTTCCGCAATATATAAAAGAGCCCTACAGAAGGTTTATTGAAAACAGGATCAGGGAACGTTTTGAGTTTACCGGGATACCGGTAAGGGTATTTTTCAGAAAAAAATAACCAAATTTGGTGTGATTTTTGTGCAAAAACATGTTATTATACAGCAGATCATGCGAACGGTCAGGTTCTTAATTCCGGTGATAATTATAGTACTGTCAGGATCATGCAAAAAGATCCACCAGCTGCCTCCTGAACCATATATTGAATTCAGGAATTTTGCTGTCTTCGATACAATTGATATTCTTGGAAATAACTGCAAGGGGGGAAGGCTTAAATTCTATTTTGAAGACGGCGACGGTAACCTGGGACTGGAATCTCCGGAAGAAACCGGACTTGATACAACAAATCTGTTCTTTACACTTTACAGGAAAACAAACGGAGTAATGACCGAGGTTCCGGAGAATGACCTGATGGAACCATCTTCATACAGAATACCCTATATGACCAGAGAAGGTCAGAATAAGATCTTGAAAGGAACCATATCTGTCACTTTCATCTATCTTTTCTATCAGCCAAAGAATAATGATACCATCATGTATGAATTCTATCTGAAAGACAGGGCAGAGAACTTCAGCAATACGGTATCAACAACTGAGATCCCTTTATCCTTTAATGGTATTTATTGAAAGGGAACGAATTAAAGCCTTATTCCGATAAGCAGGATATCATCTACCTGATCATGAATACCTTTCCATTCGTCATAGAATCTGGTAATAACCTCTTTCTGACCATCCATTGGTAAATCCGAAACATCCTCAATGAGTTTCTTCAGTCTTGCTATTTTCATTTTTTTGCCGTCGACCCCGCCAAACTGATCCGGAAGCCCGTCAGAGAACATGTAAATTGTATCTCCCTCATTTAGATAATATTCCTGGTCGTCAAAGTATTTCTCAATAACTGATTCTCCCCCAACTGATAATCTGTTCCCTTTAATATAATAAGGTTCTCCGCCAAGGACAATAATTACGGGACGCATTGCAGATGCAAACCTTATATGTCTTGTGCTTATATTTATTTCACAGATCACCAGGTCCATCCCGTCATTTGAAACACCCAGCTCCACATTCTGGTTAAGGGTCGAAAAGATCTGTTTATCAAGCATTGTAAGCACCTGGGATGGTTTTGACACCCGCTGCCGTGAAACGATATCCTGCAGCAGGGTTGATCCTATCATTGACATAAACGCACCCGGTACTCCATGCCCGGTGGAATCAGCGCAAACAACTATGAACCTGTCATCATCAAACTTTTCGAACCAGTAGAAATCACCGCTTACAATATCACGGGGACGGAACAGGATAAATGCATCCTTGAAAATCTCCTTCAGTCTGTTAAAATCAGGCAGGATACTTGTCTGAATTCTTTTTGCATAGTTGATACTGTCAGTAATTTCAATATTCTGAAGCTCGATTTCGGTCTTTTGTTTCATCACCACGCTGGTTCTTGCCTCAAGCTCTTTTTCGAGATATACCTGTATCTTTTTCTGGGATTTATCTCTTTCCCTGATGATCAGGATGATTATACCCGTCATAACTGCGATTGATGAGAGAATGAACCACCAGGATCTCCAGAAGGGTTTCTTGATGTTAATTTCAAAAGTCACCGGTGTATCATGTGATAACCCGCTTTCGTTGACTGAGATAAGATTGAACTGGTAATGGCCGTCACTCAGGGAATATGGAACCTCTCTTTCAGTTGTTACTTTGGACCAGTTATTATCATAATTAACAAGCATTGTCTGGTAATAGACCTTATCGGGATCGCTGAAATTAATTCCAACATAATTGACCCGTACACTGTATCTTTTCCTGTATGGAAGCGAATAAGAGGATTTGTAGGGATATTTAACATCATTTATTGTTATATAATTCACATTGTTATAAGGAGGCATAACGGCTATTTTATCCTTCAACCTGTTGTAGACTATTAATCCCTGCGTTGTCCCTATCAGCACCTTGCCATCAGATGATTCATACATTCCATCCGGATTGCATTTGCCGCCCCTGGCAAAATCAGTTCCATAGGTCCTCATTATCCCGCTGTTCCTGTTATATCTAGAAAAACCCCCGTCATGGCCTATCCATATTCTGTTGACGGAATCGGCAAGTATGCTGTAGCAATAATCCGACATCAGCAAATCTGATCTTGAAAAAGATCTTACTGAATCGCCATAAAACTCAAAAACCCCGTTTCCTGTTGTCGCTGCCCAGAGATTTCTATCCCTGGTCTGACAGAATGATGATATCTCATTCATGGTTGTTCCATACAGTACTGCCTTTCCTGATGAAATCCCTGTTTCAGGATTTATCAGATACAACCTGTCTGTTTTGGTTGCAACCGCAGTGTTTCCGTCCCTGGTCAGGAAGAGCTGATTAATGCTGTTATGCGGCAGACCGTTATCAATATTATAAGGCTTTTCATTTTTTTTCAATCCGGTTTCCCGGTAAAGGATGACCACACCATTAAGAGTTCCCAGCCAGACATATTTCTTATCAACGACAATATCTGTTACATAATCTATACCTGAATCACCTGAGCGGTAAAACTGTCTTATTGTTCCGGAGGCATTTCTGACAAAAAGGCCTCCTCCCTTTGTTCCTATCCAGATATTCCGCTCAGAATCAACAAAATAGGATGACATTTCATTTTTCCCGGTTCTTTGCATCAGATCAGTGAATGATTTTACCTTGTTATTGTTTAAGTCAAAGAGATAGAATCCGGTTGGCGTCCCGAGGAAATAATCATCATTAATGTTGTTTACATAAATTATATTATTTGTTTCAGGCGTACGTCCGGGTGAATAAAAGCTGAAAGCATAGGAATTAAGAAGTGAAAGTCCGTCACCGAATAATCCGATCCAGTAATTTTGCTCACTATCCTGAAAGACCAGGTTTACATTGTTACCGGGAAGACCGGAATTCTTATCGAAGAACTTGACGGATTTAATTGTTTCATCCTCCGGGGAGAGCAGAATCCGGAGTATCCCGGTTTCATAGGTCGAAATCCACAGATAATTATCCGAATCCTCGATGATTGATTGTATGGTCAGGTAATCGAGCTCAGGATGTCCGATGAAGCGTGTCAGCATGTTTCCATCTTCTGACAGAACCAGATGGTACAGTCCATTGCCGTCTGTACCTGCTATATAACTGTCCTTATCTTTTAATTTATGTATTGCAAGAATGCTTGAATAATCAAATCCCTCAACAGAGCCAAGAACAGTTATTGATTCGTCGTCAATCCTGCATTTCTGAATATTCTCCTGTGTACCTAACAGGAGGTCACCCGTTTGTGTAAAAGATGCTGAGAAGAGAATAAGGTCCCGGGGGATCTCATAAGTCTTTACTTTATCAGGCTGTCCGGGATTTACCCTGAAAATTGATTCACCCTGCGGAACTATATAAATGAATCCTCCTGGTCCTTCAAGCAGAGCGCTTATTTCCCTGGTATTGGATATATCAAGGGATTTCAGATTATTCTCATTGGTGTAATATACCGATCCGTCATTGCACCCAAACCAGAGAATACCGTTAATGTCCTTGAGGCTTGCTGTCGGATAACGTCCAACGGCAGAATCGGGGAATGCGATATTAAAAAAGTCGAAACCGTCAAACCTGGCGAGTCCTTCTCCGGTACCAACCCAAAGATACCCGTTATTGTCCTGGTTCAGGGTATAGATGAAACCATTGGGGATCTTGCTGTCTGTACCATAGTTTCTGAACCTGTAAGTCTGGCCATAACTCAGGCATGAAAATAAAAAAAAGCACCCGATGGTGATTAAAATCTCCCTGTTGGATCTGAATCTCATATAAGCATCAGGTTACTATTTAGGCTTTGCTTTTCTAACTACTATGCTTGTCTGGTAAACCGGCACTCCTCCGATCGGTGAACTGAAGAACTGTAAGGCATCTCCTCTCTGGTTTTCAAGCGTAACCACAACATTATTGTTTTTAACCAGCTCTTCCTGTCTTTTATGAAACTGAAAGTCGAGGGAGGATCCTACTTCAGGAGGTTCAATTGCTATTCTTGATTCAGCCCAGTCGTCCTCATTGGAGATCTTGGCATCAATACCTTGTTTATATCTTGACACTACAAGTATATGGCCGTCATTGTCCCAGTCAAAATCTCTCAACCTTATATATATCACGCCTGTATCTACGTACGGGTAAATATGCGCAACGCTTTTGAAATCGTTCCACATCCTGAATGTATATTCATAGGTAAATGCGTTAGCGCCTTCAATCGGAATATTATTATTAGGATCACGGCTAAGGAAATAACGGTAGAGATTGCCATCATCTCCGCTTATCCCTTCACATACGATCTTAAATATATAGCCCCATTTTGCATTGAAATCCCCTGAAGTGGGATTGAACGGCCCGAAAGAGAAATATTTGTTGTCATACCTTGGTTCGCCTCCAAAAACCCTTGAAGCCAATAAATTACCTCCTTTATAATTCAATCCGTTAATCCATCCTTTCGATTCCTCATTTTTGTCCGGATCAACTCCCGTTCCCCCATAAACCGAAAAAAGGCTTCTTGTATTAAAGTCTCCCTGTATCTCATCGTTCTCTCCTCCCGTATCGGGATCAAATACCCTGATATAAAACTGCTGGGTAAAATCCCTTGGGATGGCAAAAAACCAGACACTGTTAAAATCGTCGTCTCCCCATGAAGTCTCACCCTGCTTACCAAAAGTGACAAGAAATGTAATATTTTCATCTTTACCCGGAACCGGCTGCCCGAACAATACCGGGCTCAGGAATAACCAGGATGTGCAGAGCGACAGGATCAGAGCATATATTTTTTTATTCAGTTTCATCAAGCCTCAAAATTAGCATTTTCAATTTCCAGGTCAGCGCATTATGATAATATTTTTACAAATGCACGATTCCCTGACAACTCCGCCCGGTTCCGGTACAGTTGATACTATCAGCTGTATATTATAGGTTCCGGGCCTTAAATATGTCTTATCAACTTCCTTGCCAATTGCAATTGTTTCATCTCCAAAATTCCAGTAATACCTGTCAATATTCCATCCGGGCAGGTTTGTACTATCGGCGCTGAACCTCATCCTCTGGGCAACAGCGCCCTGATCAGGTGATGAGATGTATGGTTGTTCCACATCCGTGACAAGTAAATTATAGGTCTTTTCATTGTACATAACTTCTTTGGTGATAAGGTTGACGACATCAAGCTGTACAAGGTACTGACCCGAACCAGAATAGCAATGCTCGACAGTGGCACCTATTCCTCTTCCGCCATCGCCGAATTTCCATTCATAACGGAAAGGAAGAGTATCCCATTTTACAGCGTTCTCTTCAAGGAATTCGTAACAGTAATTATTTTCAACCAGGGTATCACATAATGATTTCCTGATGATCGTCGAGGCGAACTGGTAGATATCATCGCTTCTGCCACGGTTTGATGAGAAATAGCCTGTCTGCAGGTTTTCATCAGCCACGAATGCAAAATCATCAGATGTGGAGTTGATCGGCTCCGGAAGCAGTGAAGGTGTATCCCAGCTTCCCAATGTCAGCATTGTGTAGTAAACATCCAGACGTCCTTTTCCACCCGGGCGGTTTGATGAAAAGTATAACCTCCCCGAAGGATGCATGAAAGGATAGTTTTCTGAAGCTGATGAATTGACTTTTGAACCAAGGTTTACCGGTGTACCCCACTGTCCGTTGATCCATTCGCAGTAATAAAGGTCCGATCCTCCCTGCCCGCCGGGCATGTCAGAAGCAAAAAAGAGCAACTTCCCGTCTTTGCTGACTGACGGATGACCTACTTCGTATTGCATATTATTATAAGGAAACGGTCTGATCGAAACAAGACTTGTTCCTGAAAGATCCGCGATAAATATCCCGCTGTGGTTTATAAAGTTCTTTTTCTTTGTCGCTTTACCTGTCTCAACTTCACTTGTGAAATAGACTGTCCTGCCATCCGGGGAAAAACATAAAGGTCCGTTATTGAACAGAGAGCTCCTTTCACTTTTTATTTCTTTCGGTTTTCGCCAGTCTGAAGTGTCCTTCCGTTCGACAATAAATATGTTATAAAGACGCCGCCCCTCGAAAGTTGTCCTGTCCTTTATTCCGCTGGTACGCCGGTCGGAGCAAAAAATAATCCCGTCGCTTACCATTACCGGGGAGATCTCGCTGAACGGACCTGAACTGAACGGCATCCTCATAACCTGATATACAGGAGGCTGCTGTGCACAGACAATGACAGGTGCGAGGATCAGAATTAAAATGATAATATACAGGTTCTTCTTCAACATAAATCTAAAAATACCTCGGATTTGCGGCGCTTACCTTATACCCGAACTCATATCTTAAAATAAATTCACTTGAACCCTTTGAATAGGAATTCATCCTTCCTGCAGGGTAATCATATGACAAACCTATCATCAGCTGGGGGGTGGGCTGAACCTGCAGGATACCTACTATTACCTCCTCTGATGTCCTCCACGATCCGCCGATCCATATCAGGTCTGCAATAATGAAATTACCGTTAATATCAAGCTGGGAAAGCTTTTTCGTTTCCTGCAGCGAGTAATCGACAAGCATTGATGGTTTGAATTTGAAGCCTGGTGAGAATGTTATAAGGCCTCCTGCAGAAAAGATGATATCATATTCATTGAATGCGTGATAAGCCTGGGTTGATCCCTGGTCAGTTCTCTTATAACTGAGAAATGACGGAACTGAGAATCCTGCAAAGAATCTTTTGCTGAAATAATACATCCCCGCTCCTGCATTCGGCAGAATGTAAGGCTTATCATTGGAGATAAAAACAGGATCCCCGGTATTGGCAAGAAGCAATCCCGTATAATCTGTATTTGAAATGTCTGCTCCTGCTTTAAGTCCGAATGAAAGCTTTCCCTTACCCACCCTTATATGATAAGCATAAACCGCATAAACACTTGTTGATTTGGTAACACCATACTGCATGAACTGGGCCATCAGGCCAAGAGCCACCCTGTCGTTCTTCATCGGTGTATGAAGTGAAACCGACTGGAGCACCGGTGCGCCCGGTGTTCCCATCCATTGCATCCTGTATGACAGCATGGTACTCAGGGCTTCACGCGATCCGGCGTACGCGGGATTGATCATCAGTCCGTTATGCAGGTACTGGCTGTAAACAGGATATCCAAGACTGATCCTTGCAGAATCCGGGACACCCTGTCCGTAAGATCCATGCGGGATCAGAAATAACAAAACAAATAAAATATGTTTCAGCCTGTTCATTCTTTTTCTCGACAGGAATAACCTTTAGCCCGCTATTTTCTTTGTTCTTATCAGTATCTTTTCAAAATAATAAATCCGCTCTTCTTGTATACCTGTCCTGTTTCCAATGACGTGATTTTAAGCATATAATAATAGGTGCCTTCAGGCATATCTGTCCCTTTTGAGTTCTTTCCATCCCAGTTTTTCCACCGGCTGTTATCCCTGTTAGTGGTTGTAAAGACCTGGGTCCCCGCTCCGTTTACAATTGTAAGCTCTGCAACCTGATATGGAACCGAATCCTGCCCTGCCAGCTTTTTCCGGAGATCCAGTCCACTGATAATAAACGTATTGTTGTAATCTTCCGGATCATTGTTCGGTGAAAAGCCTTCAGGAATAAAAACATCATAAACATCTACTTTGATCGAATCCTCAAGCATGCATTCACCGTTGGTGACAGTCCATTTAAAGGTGTTCATTCCCTTTGAAATGTTCCTGACATCCGTTGAACCTGAAGCATCATTGTCAAAATCGCCCGTACCTGCTATAACGCTCCATTTGCCTGTTTCGAAAGACTGGATCGGACAAGCGTTCAGCTGCATAATATAGTCAAAGGAGTAAAGGGAAGTATCACTTCCCGCACTGATATTATCAATACGGTTATGGAACTTAATGGTAACAGAGTCTTTATTGGCACATTGCCAGTTTTTTTCTTCCCAGTAAAACTTGTATGTAACATTCGCATCAGTAAAAGATGAATCGATTTTAATCTTTGTTGCCGGGTCGTTGATAACCGATTCCACTACCTGGGACGGAAATATCCATGCGCCGGTTCCGTCACTCGGAATGGCTGCCAGCGTATATTCAGGACCGCATATTTCGTCATCAGGACCGGCCTCTGCTACCGGAACCCTGTATACATCTGTCTTCCTTGCACCTGTCAGCGATGTCGCGATGCAGTTATTCTTATCCACAACCGAAACCAGTGAATAATTGAAGGTTGACATGCTTGCCGTTGGTAAAGGAATGTCTTTAAGCGTGGTATCGGCAGCTGCAATATTGTTCACCGTGACCTCTGTTGAATTCTGCTTATAAACGACTTTATATTTTGAAGCGCCGGTAAGATTAATATGCAACAGAACCCCGGATCCTCCGCATATTGTCGTATCGGTAACCGTTGTTATTGCTCCGGTAGGTAATGGATTAATCCCGATGTGCAATATCTCTGATGTATCAACACAACAATCAGACACACCAGAAAGGATAATGCGCCTGTATTTTACCGGATCAATCAGTGAAGGAGGAGAATAGTTCTGCTCATTGCTTGAACTGGTTGCCGATATCCAGGTTATCCCGTCAGCGCTCTGTTCCCATTTCCACGTCGGTGTCCCTCCCGCTCCTCCTGTGAGGGATGTACCCGTTATCTGGACCGGCGTTGTTCCGTAACAGATTGTCTGGTCACTTAAAATAACATTATTGCTGATAACAGGAAGTACGATGACCCTGATAGTGTTGCTTTCAGAGAAACACTTTCCTGAGATTACTTTCCGTCTGAACCATGTGGTAGTAGTCAGAGCATCAGGCTGGTAGTCACCGGTTACAGAGGCTGTAATATCTGTAAATGTAATGTTGTCCGTGGAGTATGACCACAGGAAGGCATAATTATCCGTGCCGCCTTTCGGAACGCTTCCCTTTATCCTGTTTGGAACGGCCCCGCTGCAAATTGTGGTATCGCTTCCTGTTACAGAGATCAGCGATGCGATATTGTTTGTTATTGGTTTATGGACATTTATGACAAGGATTTTGCTGGTGTCGGCACATTTTGATGAATTGACTATTCTCCTGTACCAGGTGGTATCGGTCAGAGCATCAGGCTGGTAGTCACGACCGGTAGCTGCTGTCAGTGTTAAAAATGTACTGTTGTCTGCTGAAGATAACCACTGGTAAGTGTAAATGAGGGATCCTTCTTCAGGATCGCTTCCCGTAAAAGCCGGCGGAATTGAACCGGAACATATCGTCGTATCTTTTGAGATGTTATTGTTCTCAATATAATGATACCTGGTCATAAGTATGGGAGAACTGTTGCTTCTGCAGACACTGTCGGGACCTGAGAATACTACTCTCCTGTAATACCTCTGCTCTATGACCGCAAAGGTTGATGTATCAGGTGTATAAGTTGTTCCGGTATTTACATTTGGCGAGCCGGTCCATGTTACTGAAGCAGTGCTGTCCTGCCAGAGATAGACATAACTGGTTGATCCTCCGCCAGGTGCAGTGGCTTCAAGAGTGTTGAAGAGTTGTCCCTCGCATATAACTGAATCACGAGAACGGTCAGTGACATTCGCTGTAATGGAAGGCAGTACCGTAATTTTGACAGTGGCGCTTTTATCTGTGCAACGGCCCGAGGTTACAACACGTTTATAGTAAGTTGTAGCAGTCAGTGCTGCAGGATCAAAGGAAGCAAGGTCAGATGTTCCTGAAGGAATTGAAGGGCTCGACCAGTCAGCATCGTTGCTGTTCCGGATCCATTGATAAGTATATTTCCCATTCCCCTTCGATGGGCCTGTATTCAGCGGGATCAGGCTCAGGGGATCCTGGTTGTAGCATATCGTAGTGTCTTTACCAACCAGGTTGCCCGTAATTGCCGGCTGGACAATGATCTTGACCCATTTGCTGGTGTCCGTAATTGCGAGAGGCACTGAACTATCAGTTACTACCCTTCTGATCCAGAAAGTATCTGCCTCCGGGCCAGAAAATGTGTAATCTTTTGAAGTTGCTCCTGGTATTACCGATGGTGCTCCTGAAAGATCAGTGCTTTTCTGCCACATGAATGTAAAGGGACTCTTACCTGCAGGTATTGTACCTGAGATGAGCGGAGGAAAAATATTGGAACAGATCGAATCAATCTGATTTCCTGTTACTGAAGAACGGATCGAATTAAAAAGGAATCCGTTAAGAAGAGGAGTGAATTTTGTTGAATCAGTACCAGGTAGACCATTAAGGCCTGTTGATGATCCTGATCTTGTACCACCGGTACCACCTAATACTCTTTTAAATACGTTTGAAGGCAGGGGAACATTACTTGTATTAATATAACCACCGCCGCCTCCACCACCTTCTCCGACATTTCCGTTATTGTTCCCTCCTTTTCCGCCACTGGCAGCAATAGTTAAAGCAGATGTAGTAAGGTTTCCTGAATAACTCTGAAGATACAGGGCAATCGTTCCACCCCCACCGCCGCCTCCTGCACCAGCATTGCCGCTTGCCGTTCCAGGAAATGCACCTTCCGCAAGGATGCTGTGGCCGTTACCCATCAGTGTATCACATATCAGAATGATTATCCCTCCGCCGTTACCTCCAGATACTGAAGTCCCTGTAGTGAATGTTGATCCTCCTCCTCCTCCTCCAAGAAATAAACCTCCTTTAAGGGTAGTACCCATAACCGTCCAACCTGCCATACCTCCATCGTAGTTAGGCGTACACGTATAGGCTTCACGACCGCCTTTAGATCCGGCTCCGTAGTTTGATCCACCACCACCACCTGAGAATCTTCCATTGCCACCGCCACCACCATTAAAGTTGGCTCCCTTGCCTTTAGCAAAACCAGGATAAATAGGCAAATATGGAGGGCCGTCGTACTTATTGAACTTTACAACCAATCCTTCACCTTTATATCCTGCACTATCACCGCTAACCTCATATGCATTTTTATCCCAAATTAACGGATCCGTTACAATACAAATATTTTTACCTGATACCGATGTTCCGCCTTTCAATCCTTTCCCTGTGACATCAATATTTGCATTCAGAGATAGTGTCCTTCCTATAATTGCTGCTAAAACCCCACCGGTTTTTGTTGTAGTACTGTCCCATTGCTGGCATGTAAGCTGGCCGTCAACAACAGCATAGTTATATGAAGGTACTTTAATCAGCTGAATATCGCCTTTAACATCCATTGATGTATTAACAATATTTGCCATGAACTCAACCTTATTTGTACCGTCGTCAAGGGAGGATATCGTTAGAAATTCATATCTGCCTGGTTGTCCGTACATAAGGTCACCTGTACCATAAGGTGATGGTATGATTCTTACTCCTTTCATCTGCATCAGCAGGACAGTGTCTCCCGCAGTGAACTGGTCGAACTGGAATTCATCATTTATGACGACAAAATCGGCCCCGATGGAGTTAACCCTGGCATAGTCATTTATAACACCGCTGATCTTAGTCTGGGAATATATAGGCCCGATGAAACCTGTTATTACTAACAAACTCAATATTAATCGCTTAGCATTGCCAAGAAATCTTCCTTTCATTGAAGCCTGATAAGAGCCGCTAATATAGCTAAATAATTATATTTTTCAACTGGCTTTGGTCAGACTGCAGGAGATTCCCCCGGTTTCTCAACAGTGTACATAAGCGGAAATTCAATATAGAATATCGTCCCTTTATCTGCCTCTGATTCAAACCATACCCTGCCCTTCACACCTTCAACATATTTTTTAACGATTGAAAGCCCTAGTCCTGTACCCGATGACTTTGTTGTGAAGTTCGGGGTGAAGAGCTTTTTCTGCAATGGTTCCGGGATGCCTGTTCCGTTGTCCTCAACAGCAGCAACAACCTTGTCTCCTCTTATCTCAAGTGACACCTTGATAAGTCCTTTCCTGCCCTGGGGAATTGCCTGGATGCTGTTCTTGAAAAGATTGGAGAAGATGCCTTTAAGCTGTTCCTTGTCGGCATAAATGAATACCTTGCTCTCATGCGGCCACCGTACCCAGAACGTCACATTTGCGGTATTCCTGAAAAGCTCGAGTGTGGTCTGTATCTGTTCAAGCAGGTTGACTAATCCCGCGGTGGTTCCTGGCATCTTGGCAAATGCCGAAAAAGCAGACGCTATAGATGAGAGATTATCAATATACTCAATTTGGTTCTTTGTGAAACCTTCAAGCTTCTTTTCAAAACCTGGTACTCCGTCTTTCCATGATTTAAGCAGCTGCTGAACATTAAGCTTCATTGGAGTGAGCGGATTTTTGATCTCATGGGCGATCTGTTTTGCCATTTCCCTCCACGCATATTCCCTTTCAGAATTGGCAAGCTTATCAGCGCTTTCCTCAAGCTCATCCACCATCCTGTTATATTGTTTCACTAGCTCCCCAATCTCATCGCTGTCCTTGTATGAAAGATGTTCGCTCTTCTTGCCTAACTCAACCGAGGCCAGGCCTTCACCCAGCATTGCCAGCGGTGATGTAAGCCTGTCGCTTATAAATACAGCAAAGCTCATTGTGATTAATATGAGAAGCAGTGTGAAATTAATAACAGCAACTACCAGGTTTGATATATCCCTGGCAAGAAGGCTCTGCATCCTGAAATATGGAAGATTCAGAAAAGCCAGAGCTTTGTTGTCTGTATTGTAAAACGGGGCATACGCCGATATATATTCCAGGTTTCCGATCTTTTCCGTTTGTATATATTCACTTTTCGTAAGGTCTGCAAGGTTTATGAAAGCCAAATTATTCATTCTCCTGCTGGTGAGGTCGCGGAGAAATATTTCAGGACGCGATGTTGCCATCAGAAAACCGTTCAGGTCGTACAGGTTTATATCTGTGCTGAAAAGGTTTGACAGTTTGATCAGCAACTCATTTAATGATACGTTGTCATTGTTCCTCCAATCGGTTGAAAGATGCTTCTCCGTGGAAAGATTATTGTCAAGCTCAATATATACCGAGTTCATCTTCCCCTTTATGTCTTCATTATGCTTTGTCCTGTACTGCCCGATGGTCAGAAAAGCGACAACGACACCTATCAGGATGAACGAGAACAGCAGTATACCGATGAATGAGAGCTGGAGCTTCTGACGGAAATTCAGGTTTGCGAGACGTCTGATCACTGGGCGCCTGATCATCAGCATTACCATGTTTGTGAATATGAAGATGAATGCAAACAGGTATGCAAAAGAGATTATGATATCGCGTACGGTCAGTTCGGGACGGCTGATCATTACAGTTGCATTTCCGTTTCTGTACGACAGATGTCTGAATCCCTTATCATTAAAGAACCTGTATTCAGATTCCTTGTCTACATAATTGTCATCGGTCTTATCATACGGAAATACGCCTGATTTCAGGACAATCTCCCCATTGATATATTTTGAAAAAGAGTAATCTTTCAATCCTGAATATCCCCTGAATTTTTTATCAAGCAGCAATTCGTAGTAACCCGGCTGAAAAACATTAATGTCGCTGTAAAGCTCTATAAATAAACCGTTTGTGAATCCAGAGCTTTGTTTAAACAATAATTTGCCGAGATAATATGATCTTCCTCCCTGGTTATCCATGAAAAAGAAACCAGTCCCTGTAAGAGTATGCCCGTACTTCCTGATCCTCTCATCAAAAAAGCCGAAACAGTTTTCAGAACCTGTCCCCACAAGCAGTGACTCATCATTCCTGCATGGGTATATGCTGAAATTATAATTGCCCCAATAGCCGACGAAATACGTTTCAAGCAGGTAGCTGTATATCCTGTCAAAATCATTCTTACCGAATACATCAACATACATCATTTTATCAAGGGTGCTGTCACTGCTGATCAGGGGCCACATATCCAGCAGAAGATGTTCAGCTTCCGGATCATTGTCAGTTGAAAATGAAAGTGCCTGGATTTTAATGTTCTCAGCAGTTTTCTGCTCTGAAAAGAACGTTATAAGCACTACAGAATAGAGGCTGAAGATCAGGGAAAAAATGACTGACATCCTGAACATTCCCGTTTTTCTCTTTTCTGAAAAGGAAATGACCACAACCAGTAATATGAAAAGGATGGCTGATGAGAATAATGATACCGGGTCTTTATGAAAGAATGCTGCAATGACGGCAAGCGAGGTTAAAGCAGGAAGGATGATCGTCTTAATCCCTGGCTGGCCTGTCAGCCTGAATGTCTTTAAAATGAACAGCACCGGAACAAATAGCAGTAAAATCATGCACGAGAAACCTGCTACGCTGTAAAAGTCCAGATCCAGGACCTTATAGGTTTCAAAACTGATATTTGAGTTCGATATCAGCTGGCTGAAGATTAGCTGGAACAGGCTTATCAGGAAAGCCGAGACAATAAACATAACAGTTAAAAGAAGGTACTCTGCCGCCGGTTTTTCCTTCAGGGAGCCCTGCGCGGGAAAATGGATAAAGAATATATAAGCAAGGAATACAGCAAGAATACTGAATATCAACAGATGACCAAGGCTGGGAATTGATCCGTTAAGGGAGAATATGTACGGAGAGAAAAGTCCTGTCCGGAAAACAACTTCGGGCTTTCCCGAAAAAAGCAAAACTGCATAAAGTGATACAAAGATCACAATGGAAACAGCGATGCCGGCAATATTTTTTCCCATACCGGCCATGATCCTGACAACCTTGACCGTCAGCAATATGACAAAAATGAAAAACAGCGCCCGGAATACGAGCGGAACAAGGATAAAAAGGGTATTGCCTTTAACTTCAGGAAAGGTGAGAGAAAAGAGAAACCTGCCTTTGCTATCGACTATATTATATCCTGAGCTGTCCTGCTTCGTGGTAAATTTCATATCATCAGGAATCCTGAAATCCTTTTCGAAACCGTTCTTTATTATGTCATTTTCAAAACCATAATCTGTCCTTACCCTTAGCAGCCCGACTACCTTTTCATTACCTGACTGAATGGTTCCTGTAAGAAACCACCCGTTCTGCTGAAAAATAAAGGGTTCTGCAAACAGTGAGTCATCCATGCTCAGCGGAACATCAAAACCATTATCAGACCAGTAAAAAAGCTTATTGTCAATATATTCCAGGATGGTTATCTCGTTCTGCTCGGCAATTGAAAAAATGTTGTTCTCAACCATTGAGCCATGAGGTTCTCCCCTGGCGAGAACAGGTTTCATCCCGTTGAGGCAATTCTCCATGATCTTCTCCTTCTCAACAAGAATTTTATTTAACCTCCTTGTCCTGAACCTGTACTCAAAATCGCTGAGATATACGGATTCCGTTATCAGCGCCAGCAGAAGAAAGATGACCGTGAAGACAGCTAAAATTATAATGTGCCGTTTGTCATTCATAGTCAGATAATTATGACTTACTCATGGTGATATGGTTCTCCTTTAATGATCGTAAATGCCCTGTAAAGCTGTTCCAGGAACAATAACCTGATAAGCTGATGCGGGAAAGTCATCCTGGAGAGCGACAGCCTGAAATCAGCGATATTGTATACCTCATCCGACAGGCCCCATGGACCTCCGATTACAAACAAAATCCTTTTGCCTGTCATCATCAACCGATTTTGGATCCAGTCAGCAAGCTCAACTGTCCTGGACTCCTTTCCTCTTTCATCCAGCAGAACAATGAAATCATCCTTGCCCACCGACTGCAATATCTTCTTCCCTTCCCTGATCTTCTGCTCCATTACCGGCATATTACGCGTGTTCTTTATATCCGGAACCGTTATTATTTCGAATCCTGAATATTTTCTGATGCGCGCAGAATATATATCAACTCCTTCAGCAACATGCTTGTCCGTTGTCTTGCCCGTCTGCAATAATGCAATCTTCATAAATATTGGCGCGACTTTTGTGTATTTGTCAAAACATACTATTACCTGCAAAAGTATAATTATTAACGCGCTCATGCAAT